>JAMOQH010000159.1 GCA_027064085.1 bacterium
TTTCTTTCATCTGTTTGATAACCATTTAAATAATCTTCTAATGGCAAAAATTTATCTTCTGTAAAAATTGAATGATATTGATTTGTTCCTTTTAATTGTAAAAAGTGTGAAATTCTTAAATTATTTTTTTGTTCTCCACTAATTGCAATTGATAAAACATCAAATTCTTTAGATAAAAATGAAGAATAAAGTAAAACCCCATCAACAGCATAATCTTTATATTTATTTCTATTTTTCGACTCATGAAATTTAATGTCTGCTTTACATTCAACAACTATAATAAGATCAGGATTTTCTTTGAATTGAATAATAAATTCAGGATAGCCTTTACCACCTCCACTTTTTGAAGCATTTTTTAAAAGTTTATCAATTTTTATATCTTTTGATGATTGCTCTTCAAAAATAATCTTATCATTTTTATAAGATTCATCTTGAAGTACAAATTTTCTAAAAAAATTTTCTGTTATTCTTTCGTTTGCCATAGTTGTCCTTTATTAAATAAAGTTATTTATAGTATATAAAACTTTTTCCTTTTTTCCAATTAAAATTCATTCTCGGAACGAAGTGGAGAGAATACCTTATTTTCCCTCTTTTAAATTAAAAAAATCAAAAATTCCTTATTCTTTTAAAGCCCAACAACAAAAATCTTTAAATTCAAATTTTTTCAAAAATATGTCGCCTAACGATGGAGTAAACACAATTGTGTTTATACCACTCATTTGGCTGTGCAAGCACAATTGTGTATATATTTCTTTTATCATTAATTCCTCCTAATTAAAAAAATCATCAACTGGATTTTTTATTTTATCAATAGCTTTCTTTGATACATGTGTATAAATTTCAGTAGTTTTTGAACTTTTATGACCTAACAATTCTTGAATATATCTTAAATCAGTTCCTTGTTCCAATAAATGTGTTGCAAAACTATGTCTTAGCATATGTGGAGTAACATTTTTATTTATATTAGCTTTTTTAGATGCCTTCTTTAAAATATTTGCAATGCTAGTTGGAGAATATTTTCCTCCGTTCATACCTTCAAATAAATATTCTTTTGGTTTATATTTTTTATAATATTCTCTTAATAATTTTAAAAAATTTTCAGAAAGCAATGAAATTCTATCTTTATTTCCTTTTGCTCCTAAAATATTTATAACCATTCTTTTTGAATCAATATCTAAAATTTTTAAATTAATCAATTCACTTCTTCTAAGTCCTGCTGAATATATTAACATTAAAATAGATTTATGCTTTATATTACTCGTAGAATCCAAAATAGATTTTACTTCTGATTTGCTTAGAACTTTTGGAAGTTTATATTCCTTTCTTGGACGATATATATTATAATACTGCTTTTCTCTACCAAGAACTTTCTCATAATAAAATTTTATAGAATTTATTCTTTGATTTTGCTGACTAATTGAAATATTCTTAGTTTTAATTAATTCTAGTATATAATTATTTATTTGAGTAATTGTTAATTTTTCTATATTTAAGTTTTTAAAATATTTAATGAAATCACCAAAATAGTTTATATATGTTTTTCTTGTATTTTGACTATAACTCTTTTGAATTAATAAATTATTATAATTTTCTAAGAAAAAATTCACCTAACTCCTTTAAACACATAATTATGATACAATCTTTACTTAAATAAATCAATGATTTTTTCTTTCTTTACAATTATTACTTCTTTTCAGCAATAATAATATATTCACTAGTATAAGTATAACTTGTAAGTTTAGAATGTGCAAGAATTTATTTTGTTTTTTTGGGGTCGTTTCAAAATCCTGAGATAATTGCTGCATATAAATTCTAAAATAAGGAATTTTCATTACCTTCTAAAATATCTTTAATAATTAAAGGAAACTCCTCTTCTATATCTTTCAAGAAGTTCTCATCAATAATTTTAATATTTTTAAGAAAATAAAATGGAAATGTTTCTAATCTATAAATTAATTCATCTTTTTGAAAAATCATTTTATTTTTTGCATTTTTTATAATTTCATGCCAATTAAATTTCATATTTTTAGAAATTAAATATATATCAAAAATATCTTTGGGATTATCTCTACCAAGAATTGCAGTTATTTTATTAGATAATATATTTAAAGGGTTATCAAGTTTATAATTATTAATAAAAATAAATTCACCATGTCTATTTACACTGTCATTAATAAAATCAATTTGTAAAATTGTATTATTTTCAATAACATTAACTCTAACAAACAATTTGGAATCAACAATTTTCTTGAAATATATATTTTTATCTTTAAATATCTTCATGATATCAGCTATAGAATGAAAAAATGTTGAGGAATTGAATGTAAAAAAATCTAAATCATCACTATATCTTTTTTCAAATAAAAAACGATTTAAACAAGTTCCTCCAGTAAGGTAAAATTCTGTATTTATTGAAAAAATAAGCGTTAAAATTTTATCTTGTAACTCATAAAGTTTGATATAATTTACTTTGTCCAACTTAACTCCCAGATATCAACTTCTTCTTTTAAAATTAATCTTTTTAGTATCTTAAATCTTCTATTAATAAAATCATAGTTAAATTTAGAGGGGCTGAAATCTTTTAGAAGCTTGATTTTATCACTATCTGAAAAAACTGTAAGGTCATTTAAAACATCAGTACTATTTTTTAGTATTTTATTAAAAATAAATTTTTTATTGTTATAATCATTGCCTTCGCAAATACTTATCAGCTCATTTACTGAAAAATTATAATCCCAAAAAGATTCTTTAATAATTCTCTTGTACTTTTCCTTATTCATAAAGCCTCCATAAATAAAGTATAGCTTTATTTATAAAGTTTCGCAAGCAAATAAATCAAATTACAAATAGAGTAAAAAAAATTATAAAAGTGAAAACTTGTAAGGGCAAGGTTTCCTTGCCCGAAAGGTTGAACGCCAAAAATAAGACTCAAGGCTTATTTTTCTTGTAATAGATATGTATAGTTTCATATAGCTATGGAAAGACTATTATAACAAGATTAAAGTAATTTATATGGATATTCTTCTTCGCGTTTTTGAAATGAAAGGATTTTTTGATTTTGAATTATTCCATTACTTATCTCTATTGCTTTCGATATGGTTTTATTGCTTTCCCATGCTTTTCGTCCATTCATAATAATAGGGAGAAGAGGCAATATGGCTTCGGAAATATCCCATGAAGCAGAATCCCAATAATAACTTGGACTGTGGTCAACTGAATAATAAAATTTACCATCAATATTAATCATTGGATCTTCAAATGTGGTAGGTTTTGCACACCAAAAACCCATTCCTTCATCACAACTTATATCAATAATAAGAGTCCCTTCCATCAATTTATTAGCCTTATCTTTTGGAACAAACATTAATGGATGCTCAATATCCTGAAGAGTCCCATTAACAATTATTTGCACATCTAATAATACTTCTGAAAATGGGCGAGTACTTCCATCAGATTCTACCGAAAGTAAATTTCCAAAATCATCATTTTTCATTTGTTTAAATAATACGCCAGGTAATTGTTCTGATACATCTGTTGGCAATCGACGGGTATATACAGTAATGCTTGTCGCCCCTTGACCTTGCAATGCATATACTGCTCCACGACTCACAGAACCAAAGCTAAGGATTACAGCTTTTCGTGGTTTTCCATAATTCCCAATTATCCCTATGAGACTTAGTGCATGATTTACACCTGCATAGCCTGCAATTTCATTGTTTTTATAAAATATATGCATGTTTTTATCACCTGTTTTACTCCATTTGAACATTTCTTCCCATGCAATAAGTGTTAATTTTCTATCAATGGATATTTGAGTAATCTTTTTTTGTTGTACGCAGTGTGGCCATCCCCAAATAATTGCTCCTTTATGTACTTGAGATAAATCTTCTTCTAAAGGTTTAGGTATAATTACACAATCAAAATCATTTAATATTTCTTCTCTAGAAGCAACTCGTCCTGATGTATACTTGGCTATTGTGCTATCATCAATTCCAAATTTTAATCCGTATCCTTCTTCAAATGTAATTTGTTCTCTAAACATCAAAGGAATAAATTTTATTTGTTCAGGATGAATGGCTACTCTGTTTTCATTTTCTTTTAGTGATTTTCCAATCACGCCAACCGTTAATAATTTTTGTGTCATATAATCATCTCAGGTTGTATATATATTTCTTTTATCATTAATTCCTCCTAATTAAAAAAATCATCAACTGGATTTTTTATTTTAATATTCACTTAACAAACTATCTTTTAAACACTTGATGACAATACTACTTTATCTTAAACAAATCAATGCTTTCTTATTTCTTTATAAAAATTACTTCTTTTCAGTGGTAATAATGTATTCACTAGTATAACTATAATTTATTTTTTTTCCGTTTCAACCTACCTTTGAGACGAGGCCATGCCTTCGTCTTTACGGCAGTTTTACACGGATAAAAAAGCCCAAGGTGCGATATCTATTTCTAATGCACCTACCTAGTGTCTAAAAAATGAAAAAATATAGAAAATAATAAGAAAAGTTTGACATTTAAATTTAAATATTATAATAAAAGGATATATTTTAATTTTGCTTTTTATTTGGAGGAAATTATGGCAGATTTAGAAAACAAAGCAACAGAAAATGTAGCAGGAAAATTTTATGTAGATATGGAAGAATGTATTGCATGTGATGCTTGTATTGCAGAAGCTGAAGATTATTTCGTAATGAGTGACGAAGGTTACGCTTATGTTAAAATTCAACCAACTGATGACGAAGGTGTTGAACTTTGTGAAAGTGCAATGGATGCTTGTCCTGTTGATGCTATTGGTGATGATGGCGAATAATAGAATATTTCTATATATTTAAGAATAATAAAAAAGCTCCTTTTTAGGGGCTTTTTTTATTTATATGCAAGAATAATTGGTAAAAATGACTAAAATTAAAGAGTTTATAAAATCACCTTTTGTTTGGATAGGTACAACTTATTTTGCAGAGGGATTTCCTTACACCGTAATAAGGATTATTTCATCAATATTTTTTAGAGATAAGGGTGTTTCTCTTGAAAATGTAGGTTTAACATCTTTATATGGACTACCTTGGACAATAAAGTTTTTATGGGGACCTTATGTTGATAAATATTCAACAAGAAGAAATTGGCTTTTATCAACAGAAATATTATTTTCTATAATACTTTTATTAACAACTCTATTAGCTCCAATAGATGGCGGGCTTTTTATTATTGGGGTATTATTTTTTATAGCTGCTTTTATTGCTGCTACTCATGATATAGCAATTGATGGTTTTTATATGGAAGCATTAAGCAATGCTGAACAAGAAAAATTTATTGGTTACAGAATTCTTGCATATAGATTATCTATGATGTTTGGGCAAGGTGTTATTGTTACAATCGGAGCCGTTTATAGCTGGACTCTTGCATTTATGGCTTCTGCAGTATTATTTATACTGTTTTTCTTTTATCATTTATGGGTTTTACCGAAAAATGAAGAAACTAAGTATGAAATCAAAGAATTATTACCTTATTTAAAAGATTTATTAATCTTTCCTATTTTTATTGATAGATTTAAGAAAAAACAAAAAAGAGAGCTTACGACAATATTTATTATTTATACTACTATAGGTTTTATAATATGGTTTAAATATTTTTTAAAATCTCCATTTTATAGTGGTTTAGCAAAAGAATTTTTTATTTTTAAAAAACTTAGTTATGCAAGGTGGATAGGGCTATTTATATTATTATCTTTAGTTGTTTTAATATTGCTTAAGGGCAAGATAAAGAAAAAATTGATTAAAAATAAAGATAGTTTTTATGCAAAATCGTTTTTAGCATTTATTGATAGAAAAAAAATAGCTTATGCAATTGCATTTATAATTTTTATCCGTACTGGTGAATTTATGCTTCATTCTATGACGGGAACTTTTTTTGTTGATTTAGGTATTAAAACCCATATAGGCTGGATTACATCTGGAGTAGGTTTACCAGCATCAATTTTTGGAGCGTTACTAGGTGGGTGGATAATTTCAAAATATGGGTTCAAAAAAACAGCATTCCCATTATTATTACTTCAGAATATTACAAATTTGGGGTATATGTGGCTTGCTTGGAGTTTAAGTGATTTTGTTATAAAAAATACGGGTAATAAAGAACCTATTGCAATTGGTGTTAAAAATCTAGTTGCAGTTGCATCAATTAATGGCTTTGAGCAGTTTTCAGCAGGGCTTGGAACTGCAGTCTTAACTACTTACTTACTAAGGTTATGTGTTAAAGAGTTTAAAACAGCACACTTTGCACTTGGAACAGGTTTAATGAGTGTAAGTGGAGTTGTTGCAGGAATTGCAGGTGGTATTATTACAACAGAAATTGGCTATGAGATGTTTTTTTTAATTAGTTTTATTTCTGCAATTCCAGGAATGGTGTTATTATATTTTATCCCTCAATTTACAATGGGAGAAAAATAAATTTATAAAATGAACTTTTTATTTACTTTATTTAGGCAAATTGATTCTAAAAATATTTTTATCATTTTCATGTAAATAAATTAACTCTCCATTTAAACTATTTATAACATATTTCGCTAATGGTAAACCTATCCCAAAATGTTCTCTTTTGTATCTATCATTGATAGGCCTATTATTTTTATTTGTATAGCCAAGATTGAATATTTCTTCTGAATTTTTAATTTCATTACCAATACTTATTGTATCAAGAATTAAATTACCATCATTGAGATATGCTTTTAGCTCTATATCGCTCTTTAATGTTTCATCTTGAGCATTTAATATTAACTGCACTATAGCTTTTACAACAATTGCATTTATTTTTACATCTTTTGCATAATTATCAATATTAATAATAATATTTGTATTATTAGATTTAAGCTCTTTTTCTAGGCTATTTTTAATGACATCAAAAAATTTAGTTATAGTTAATTTTTTAGTGTTTTTATCGAGTATGTAGGTTGATACAAATCTATTAAAGGATACTGCTTTTTCCACATACTTCTGAATGTTTTGGAATCCTTCAATCATAGAATCCTTATCATCTTCATATTCTATCATTAATTGTGTAGTACTAATTATTGCCGTAAAAATATTATTAAACTCATGTATTATACTTGGTGAAAGTTGGTATAACATATAAGTATTAGATGTTATATCTAAAATATCTTTGTCTTTCATGGTAGCCTCCATATTCTCCTAAAACTATATTCGGAATAAAATAAAATTTTATTTAGATATTTTACTAAGATAAACTTTTAATTTTCTGATTTCAGTGATAGAAGCACCTTTTCTTTCATAATTTTTAATTGCTATTTTCATTTTTTGAGGGTTTTTCATTTTAAGATAACATATAGCAATATTGTATAGTAATTCTTTATTATTTGGAGTTATTTTTAAAGCATTAAGGTATGTCCTTTCTGCATTTGTATATTTTCCTTCTAAAAGATATGCTGATGCTAAACCATTAAAGTCATCTATGCTGTTTGTTTTTTTAGATATTTCAGTATAAATTATTTCAGCCTTATTATATCTTTTTTGATTTAAATACTCTTTTGCTAATATTCTTTTTATTTTTATAGATTTACCTATTTTTACAGCTTTCTCTAAATAATTTATAAAATTTTTGTTGTCTCTTAATTTTTTTGCGAGTAAAGCCAAAGAATAATATCCCTCTTCACTTTTATTTAAACGAATTGCTTTTTTGTAATACTCAAATGCTTTTTTAAATTTTTTTAGTTTTTCATATAATACACCGATATTATGATATAAAATATAATTAGGTGAGATTTTAATTAGTTTTTTATATGCTTTAATTGCCTTATCTGTTTGATCGTTTTTCGCATAAACGCTAGCTATTGTTGTTAAGGCAAATATATTTTTATCATCAAGTTTAAGTATTCTTTCTGCATATATATTTGATTGTTTAAAATTATTTAAAGAGGCAAATAGTTCAGAAATATTTTCTAAAATACTAATATTTTTAGGCTCATCTTTCAATAAATCAAGAAGGATATTTAATGCTCTTTCATATTCTCCTTTTTTTTTAAATTTCATTGCTTTTTTAATTAGTATTTTATTTACAGTAATAGTTTTAATATCTGAAACACGATTACTAGTATCTACTTGATTTATTATTTCAGAGTTATCTTTTTTTTCATTATTTATTTTATTTAAAAGATTATCTGTTTCTTTTAAGGTTTCTGTAAGGTAATCTCCACTAGGTTTATATGTTGTTTTAGGTGTAAATGTTTTTTTTTCACACCCAATAAAGAAACTAGAGAAAAGTAATAAAATTAATATATAAATTTTCATAAGCCCTCTTAAAAACAATATATAATTTAACACTAAAAAGTAATATATGTCAATAAAGTTAATAAATTACTAGTGAAATACTTGACAAATTGAAAAATTCAATGTTAGATAGAATAGGAGCTTTTTCTAGATAAAGGTTTAAGTGATGGGGGTGCGTGAAAGTAATATTGATTTTGTTTATAAGTTTTTTTATTTCTTGCAGTAAAGAAGAGTTAAAAACATTAGATTGGGAAGTTATTCCTGATTATAGAAAAATTAATATTTCTATAAAAGATTATTGTATTAAAAATGAAAAAGAATATGTTGATTTATACGCTTCTAATTATTCAGCCAAATTAGACCAAGATAAACTTTTAGTTGATTTTGACAGAGATGGTCTTCCAAATTCTTATGATAGTGATGAAACTTATGCTATTTCACCATTAAAATATGATACAAATAAAGATGGCTATAGGGATTTATTGGTTTATTTATCCGGAATTGATATAAAAAATCAAGAATATTTAAAAGTTTGTGATGACTTTGAGCAGGATACAGATAAAGATGGACTCTCTGATTGTGAAGAAAATAATTTTATTCGCTCTAATCCAAATAGCTTTGACACAGACGAAGATTCCATACCCGATGAGCTCGAGATAATTTATGGCTTAAATCCTAATGATGGTAATGATGCTTATCAGGATTTAGATGATGACGGTATTATAAATTCTGAGGAGATTAGATTACACACTCCAATTGATATATCTAACAATAAAAACTTAAAAAAATTAGAGTACCAATATCATATAACATTAAGTAAACTAAAACCAAGTTCAAGATGCTATAATATTGATATTGATAATATTTCTATTGTTGATGTTAAAAATGGAAACCTAATAAAGATTAATATTATAGAAAAGCTAGTAGAGCAAAAAAATATGAGAACTTTTAGAGTTATTGTGGAATATGATAAAGTTAAAAATAACGAAACTCTTGTTTTTGATTTTAAAGACTTAATAGAAGGAGTTTAAATGGCTTATAAAGTATTACTTTTAAGCATTACTTTAATGTTTATAGCTATTGGTTGTGAAAAAGAACCTTTAAAAAAACTAGATAGATATCAAATATTAGATCATAAAACAATTAATGCAAATGTTGATTTTTGTACAATTGAAGCAAATAAAATTAAATCTAATTTAAAATATATTTTTATTATTGATAAATCAGGAAGTAATCAAGATTTATCAAATTCTATTGGTACTGACCCTAATGGTGAAAGAAGATATGCTTCTTTGCAATTATACTTAGAGGATGCTCCTCAAGATGAAACAATTTTTTATTCTTTAATTAATTTATCAACAAATGCAAATTTAGTTTCAGGATTTAATAATGATAAAGTTGCTTTTCAAGAAGTTGTAGAAAATGAAGCAAATCCAAATGACAGGATTCCTCCGGTACCATCTGATGGAGGGTGGACTAATTTTTCTGCATCTTTAAATATGGCAAGAGATTTAATATCTGATGATATTCAAAAGGCAAAAGAGGCTAAAGAAGTAGTTAGTTCCTATTATGTTATAATTTTTATTAGTGATGGTGCTCCTTGGGTTGGAACAACTGATTTGCAGAGTAAATCAGAAATACTCGACCAAGTTGATTCTCTATTGGCTTTTGAAGAAGGCAATAAAGAATATGTTGATTCTGTACAATTACATACAGCATATTACTATAATTTGAATGGATTTGATAATGATGCCCAAACATATATGAAAAATATGGCTGAAAATGGAAATGGTAGTTTCTTTGAATTTGGAGCAGGGCAAGTAATTGATTTCAATAAGTTTTCAGTTCCTGAAAGAAATGTAAAGCATAGTTTAAGAGATGTACTTGTTACAAATATAAATACTAAATGGTATAAAGATAGGTTATATGTTGATAGTGACGGTGATGGATTAGTTGACATATTAGAAAATGAATACAGTTCTGACATCATGAATAAAGATAGTGATGGAAATGGAATATCTGATGGAGTTGAATACTTCACAACTGGTAAACCATGTAAAGCCCTAAAATGTATAGTTCAAGGGCAGGATCCCTGCGAAGAATATACTTGTGATTTCACAAAAGCAGAGCCTTACGAGGCTTGTAATAGTTGGCTTGTTACAGGTAATGAAGAATGTGAGCAAAAAAGGGAAGAAAATTATCTAAAATGTATGAAAGAGTGTGAATTTACTGAAGATGTCTGTAATGAAAACTGTAAACAAGAAGCATGTCCAGTTTTGCCAACTGAAACAGAAACCGGAGTGCCAATTAAAAGGATTGCTGATTTAGATAAAGATTTTTTAAATGATTGTGAAGAACGAGTTGTTTTAAAAAGTAAATCAGATAATTTTGATTCAAATGATGATTGGATTCCTGATAATCTTGCATTTAAAACTTCTTTAGCATTTGTTGAAGGAACAAGGGGTGATGCTTCTTTAGACCCAGATTGGGATGATGAAAAAAATTATGATGAAGTAAAGAAAAATACGCCATTAAGATATGATAATAATAAGATATATGGATTAAAACCGTATAAATATAATCTTACTGTTACAAGCGATAATAATATACAGACATGCTTTAATCTAGAAGTAAAAGGAATTTCAGTTGGAACGCCAAATGATATGATTAGGGTTTATATTCTAGAAAATACTTCAATTATTAAAAATAAAAGATTTATGAGAACGGCACAGAAAAAGATAAATTTAGATAATCCTGTCCTTAATTTTAAAGATAGTGATTTTAACTTTTAACATTAGGGGGTATATATGTTAAAGCTAGCAACGAGTATACTTATGATTCTTTTTTCAACTCTATTATTTTTTTCATGTAGTGAGTCAGAAGTAAAAAATGATTTTTCCATAGTAATATCTAATAATTCAAAAATAGGGGAAAATTTGGAGTTAACGGTTAATGAGAAAGATAAACTTATTAATTATGAATGGTATTTGGAGTATGAGCTTGGCAATAAAGTGACATCATGTAATTCACTAAATACTCCTAAAATTGATTGTATCCTTGAAGAGAGTGGAGAGGTAAGAGTTAAACTAGTAGCTAAAACAAGAAATGGAGACGATGTTACTTTATACAAAGTTTTTAATGTTTTAGATATGGATTTACCCTTGAATCAAGCACCCGTAATCGTTTTATCTTTAAAGTCAGAAAATAGCGATGAAGCGATAGTTTCAACTAATCATTCTAAAGAAAAAGGAATTATTAATTTTCCTGTTAACGAAGAAGTAACATTTGATTTTGCAGAAACAACAGATGATGTTGATTCTGTAAACGAATTAATATATGAAATGAAAATAGAAGATGGAAATTATGAAACAGTTATTTCTCCATTTAAATACACTTTTACAAAAACAGGATACTTTACAATAGAATTGAAGGTTACAGATAAAAATGAAAATACTGCTACAAAAAAATTCATTGCTTTTGTTAGTTGTGCAGACAATACAATTGATTTAGTAATTGATCCTTCTAAAGTAAAAATAACAGCAGATTCTATTCACAATTTCTTTACCTATGATGCATCAACTGCTGTTTCAGGTGGGGATTCATCAAAATATAGATATAGATGGGATTATAATGGTGATGGAATTTATGATAGTGATTGGTTAGAAGATGCAAGCATAAGAGAATATACTATATTTGAAGGAATTAGAAATGTAAAATTAAAAGTTTGGGAACAAGCTTGTAACAATGTAAAAGAAGTTCACTTAACTGAAATTGACCCAAGTTTGTATAATTTTATTATTCCTCTTGCTGATGCTGTTCCAGGAACATTGCAAGGGCCTCAAATTCCAGGTTATTTCTTTCTTCAAGGATATCCCGTAGGAAAAGATGGTTTTAAATCAACAATTACAGATGTTGATTTTATTGCGACAAAAGCTGATTCCTCTCCACCAGAAGAACAATGGAGAGTGTTGTGTGATTATAGGCCAAATGATGGTAAAGCAACTATTTCAATAAAGGGTTTGAATAAATACGATAGAGTAAAAGAAGACGGTGAGTTACATGGAGCTCTACTAAAATTAGATAATATTGATGTTAGTGGATTCAGTAATCAATCTACGACTACTTTGAGTAATTTAAATGCAAATGTTGATAAATTAAACTATTATTCTGATGAAGAATATGATAAGCTAAGTAGAGTTGTTTATCGCAAGGATGGTAATTGTGTATCTCAACTTACTTTAACTGTTACAAGAGCACAGGGAAGTTGTGTAAGTGGAGCTTCAACCTTTTCAGATGTTATTACCATAGATGGAACTTATTCTTGTGATAACTTGAAAGGCTCAAATGGAGAGAATATATCTTTTGAAAAAGGAGCTTTTTATTGTGAAGTTGGAAAAGCTGATGCCTGTATTGGCGGTGGCGGTGGCGGTGGCGGTGTTCCACCAGAAGAATTTTAATTAATAGGGTATAGGGAGGATAATTAATGCTAAAGTTTTTAAATAGTGGTGGCCCTTTTATGTGGGTAATCATGAGTGTGTCTATTTTTGCGATTGCAATTATGATTGAAAAAATTTATTTTTTATTTTTTTACTATAAACCAAGTATTACTTTTTATAAAGATGTTATTAAGCATATTAGAAAAAATGATTTACCTGCAGCTAAATTATTATGTAGTGGGACAAGTCATCCTTTAGCAAAAGTTATTTTAGTAATATTAAATAATTTCAACACTTCAAAAGATGCTATGGAATCTGAAATTAACAAGGAGATTCAAAAACTAGTTCCTAAAGTTCAAAAGCACACATCCTACTTACAGATGATTGGTAATGTATCTACATTACTAGGTCTTATTGGTACAATTCAAGGTTTGATTATTTCATTTTCTAGTATTAGCGGAAAAGGTGCTGCAAATAAATCAGAAGCTCTTGCAAGAGGTATTTCAACCGCGATGAATACAACTGCTTTAGGATTAATTATTGCTATTCCTTGTATTGTTGCATTTACTATTTTTGTAAATAATGAAACTAGTATTATGCAAAAATATAATGAAATAATAACAGAAATCGTTCATATTTTTGAATTTGAAACTAAAAAACAAAAAGGTTAGATCAAAATGGCAATAAAGTTAGATATTCCAGAAAGAGAAGGACAAGAGGTTGATGCACTATTGCCTATTATGAGTCTTTTATTAATTTTGATCCCTGTTCTTGTAGGAAACATGGCCTTTTATCAGTTACATTCTGTAAGTGTTAATACTCCGGGTGTAAGCAAAGAAGAAAAGATTGACCCCAATACATTAGATAAAGCAAAAGTAAAGGTAATGCTGAAACTAAAAATAGAAAAGGAGTCTTTTGATGTAGAGCTGTTAGATGAAAATTCAGGAAATCAGATTATTCAAAAAAACATAGAAAGAGATAGAACAGGAATAGTTTATCTAAAAAGAGAACTTACTAAACTAGCTGATGAATATAAAAAGTTAGATGTAGTACTACTTTATTCATATAGAGAGCTTAAATATGGAGAACTGCTACCAATTCTAGATGAAGGAGTTAAAACTGTTACTAAAAAGAATGGAAAACCTGTTTTTAAAATAGTAATTGTTCCTGAGGGTTAATAAAAATGAGTAAAAATTATTTTAGTACAGCAACAGCAAAAAGAAGTAGTCAAGCATCTGTTAATATAACATCTTTAATGGATGTTCTTACGATAATATTAATATTTCTATTAACTAATTATTCAGATAATCCACCAGAACAAAACCCTCCAAAAGGAATAACCATTCCAATTATAGCCGCAAAATCTAATAAAAAGTTTTCAGAAAAATTTACTAAAGAAATAAAAATAGTTTTTTATAAAACAAAAATTGAAATTAAAGATGAAATTATTCCATTTGATAATTTTGAAGAACAAAGTGACCAAATATTAGAGTTGGTTTCTAAAAAATTGTCTAAAATAATAACTCCTCTATCAGAAAAAGAAAAGAAAAATTCAGCAATTATTTTATTAGCAGATAAAGATATTAGATATAATATGATTAGTAGCTTAATTCAAGCAGCATCTATTACTGGAGTTACACATATTGAGATGCTTGGAACATTTGAAGCAAAGGAGTAAAATATGAATAAAATAATTATATTTGCCTTATTATTTTCTATACACCTTTATGCTAAAGATGTAAAAGAAGCTAATAACTCTAAAAAAGAAGAGTCAACAGATGTAATAGAAGTAAAAGGTCAAAGTCGTAATTTTAATATGAAGCTTGTATTAAGAACTAAAAAAGATAAAATTTCATTTGTAAAAACTAGAAAAAATTATAGAGAAGAAATTTTATCAACAGAACCATGATTTAAAGTATTGCATAGGAAATTAAAGTATGTTAAATAGAGTTTTTAAAAATTATCAACTTTTCATAAATCATAAAAATAATATATCTAATATTGAGAGATATTATCCTGTTATTAATTTAAAAAAAAGAATGCAAGAAGAAATAGAATTAGACTTATTTAAATTTAAGATTGTTTCTACTAAATCGGTAAAAAAAGGGGTAAATATTGTTTTTGAAGGCGATATTCATAATCTAAAATATGGAGAATTAATTACAATTAACACAGAATATGGAGAACTATCATTTAGGATTATAAATGATTGGACATTTAATACAAATTTTAGTTTTAATAAATTTTTTTATTATTCAATAATTGCTCATTTGTTACTTATTGGAGCATTAGCATTTCCTCAATTATTAAAAGCAAAAGACGATAAACCTAAAAACAATAAAAAAATAGAAAAAAGAGTTGCTGAAATGCTTGAGAAAATAGAAGCAAAAGAACCTAAAAAAGAGAAGATAGAAAAACCTAAAAAAGAAGTAAAAAAGATTGTTGTGCAGAAAAAAGAAAAGAAAAAAGGTTTTTGGCCTTCCAAAAATCCAATCAAAAAAAATGTATCTAGAAAAGTTACTAGAAGACCAAGGCGAACAACTCGTAATAATAAAAATTCTGGCCCTGTAACTAATAAAAAAGTATCAAAATCTTTAGATTTTCTTGGTGGAGGTTTTTCGGGGAAAGTGGCCGTTAATACTAGTCCAACTGCAAGAGGAAAAGCGTCTGGAGTAAGAGGAGTAAGAGGCTTTGGTAGTAAAGGAATTGCGGTAAAAGGAATTAGCTCTGATAGCTCTGCTTTAAAAGGTGGGGGAAATTATTCTGGAGCGATTGAAACAAAAGGTGTAAGAGGGGTAAAGTCTACAAAATATAAAGGTGATGGAGGTCGTGGTACTGGGTATCGTAAGTCATTAAATTCAATTGAAGGCAAGGTTTCTGCAAGAACGCTTGGTGGCTCAAATAAAGGTGGAAAAGTTGGAGGCTCTTTAAGTCGTGCTGGTGGATTAAGATTAACAGGAAAAGGTAGAATTAGTCAAAAGAAAATACAAAAGGCTATTAATAAAAAATTATATAGGTTAACTTACTGTTATGAAAAAGCTTTGTTGCGTAAACCTAATTTATCAGGAATAATAAAAATACAATGGACAATTAAAAAGAATAGAAAGGTTAGAGGTACTAAAATTGTAAGTTCACAAATGAAGGATAATAAGCTTCATAAGTGTTTAATGAAAGAGATTAGAAAGATAAGGTTTCCTGCTCCTAAAGGAGGGGATGCAACAGTTATATACCCATTTAAATTTAAACCAACTTTATAGTCTAAAGGAGAGTTAATTTTATGAAGTTACTTGATAAAACATACATAGTATTGATTAGTTGTTTATTACTATTCACATATTCACTTAAAGCAACAGATAAAATTTTAGGAGAACTTGATGGTGCAAAAATTTCATCATTAGAAACATCTCTACCGTCTGACAATAGTGCAATTAATATGGGTACTGATTTTTTTCCTTTTAATCCATACTATAACGGAATTGGAGCTTTCTTAGGATACCAATACTATATCACCAAAAATTCTTCTTGGGAAGTTATAAGGCTTACCTACATCTACTCTATTCAAACTGATTTAACAAATCAACTTGCTGAAAAGTATGGTGTAGCTCCAAAAGAAATAGAAAGATTGTTTTTTGTATTAAAGTCTAGTTATAAATATTATCTTAGTTATGGAAAGTCATTATTGTTTGATGATTATATTAATATTTTTAGATTTGGTTTAATTATTGGGCCTGGTTTGGCATTTACTAAAAAAGCTAGCTTATCTAATACTAAGTTTCTCGCAAATATAGGTGTTTCATTAGAAATATATATTAGTAAAAGCTTACTTTGGTATTTTGAGTTCCAGGATTCCGTAACAATAGAAAGCAATTGGGTTACATACCCATCATTTACACTCGGCCTTAAGAAGATGTTTTAATATGAAAAATTTAACTAGCTTAAAAAAAATAATTTTAATTTTTTTAATTATAATAATGTTCCCTCTTAAGCTCAATGCTACTACAAGATGGGTTGGTGAAATTCCTGAAAAATGGAAGGACAGTAAAAAATGGGAAACATTATTAAATGATTTGCTAAAAGAAAAAAAGTATTATAGTGCAATGATTGCAGCAAATAGAATGTTGCTTTTATTTAATGAATTAGAAGTAAAAGAGATTGCATATAAGACTATTATAAAAATTACAGATGAAGGATATCCGTTTCAAGTAAGAAAAATTTATATTTATGGCAATATTGAACCTAAAATAGGCTATGATTTTATAAATAATTATAATTTTTATAAAGCATATATAAATGAAAAGAAAGGTTTGCATAAATGGGCAGAACATTACTTTGCAAAAATAGATAAAGACAATTTTCATAAATATTTATTCTATAAAGCAATTAAGCTATATGAATCCAATAAGTTATATGATGCTTTACAGATTTTAAAAAGAGTACTGAAGCTAAATTTGGATGAGAGCCATGCTGCATTTGTAAAAAAAACAGCAAGAACAATGGCTAGGATATATTTTGAATTAGAAGAATATCAAATGGCATTAGATATATATAAAAACTTTTTGCTTAAGACAAATCCTGTAAGATCAACAGATTGGTTAGAGACAGCTTGGACTTTGTATCACTTAAAATACTATAATAGAGCACTGGGAATGTTATATAATCTCGAATCTAAAACTTTTGGAGAAGTTGTTCATTTAGAAAAATTTATTATTAGGGCATTAATTTATAGAAAATTATGTCAAACTGATTTAATGGAAGGGCTTTTAGATAGTTTTATTAAAAAATTTGGTTATATTATTAATGGGGTAAAAGAGGGTAAATCCATTACAAACTTCAAAGGATTGGATATTTTATCAAGTGAACAAAATAAAGAATATTTTAAATATCGTTACTTATATAAAAAACTTTCAGATGAATATAAAGATATTGCTCGTAGGAGTAAAGATGATGATATTGATATTGATATAAAGTTATATAAGTATTTAATTTCAACAGAAAAAAGTATTTTAAATAAAAATGCTCAGATGTTTGAAGATAAAAGTAAACATCAAGCAGTTAAATATTTAGTTTTATTATATGAAAATCTTAGGTTTTTAAAATATGATGTTATTTTAGAAAAATTTAATCCAAATACAATATTTATAAAGCCTGAAAAAATAAATTTAGATTCAACATCAACAGAAAAACGAATATTTTCATTTTATTGGCCTCAAAAAGGAGCTTATTGGGCAGATGAAAGACTTTATTATAAAACTTGGCTAAGGAACTTATGCCAAAATGAAGAATAGAATTGGAGAATAAAATGAAAACTTTTTTTACACTATTATTAATATTATTTTATACAACAGTATTCTCTCAAAATATTATTATTAATAAAAAATATGATTATACTAAAATATCTTACAAAAAAAAGAAAAAAAGATCTAAAAAGTATAAAAGATCTAAAAGATATAAAAGAAAAAATAAAAAGAAAACTAAAAAAAACAAAACAACTAAATCAACCAAGCCTTACTCTAAAGATAAAGTTATAGAAAAGTCATCAGCTAAGAAAGATACAAAAGAAGTTAAGGATAATAAAAAAACGATACAACCAAAAGAAAAGCTAAAAATAAAAATAAAAAAGAAAAATATAAATTATAAAAAGGTTATAAGAAATAAAAAAGCTACGGATTTTAAATCAAAATTAGCATTAATGCTTGATTACATTAATAAATCTATTGATGTATTAAAACAACAGATAACGGATAATCCTAATGCTCCATTTTTAGCTGATTTATATTTGGAATTAGGTAATTTGTATAGCCAGAAGTCAAATACTCTATATTATATTCAAATGGAAAGAATGGAAAGTGATAATGATTCAGGAAATCAAAAAAAGTTTTCTATTGTTGTGGAAGCGTCTAAGGAGGCTATTGCAATTTACGAGTTACTTGTGAAAGATTTTCCTGAATATCATAGAATACCAGAGGTTTTATATTTGCTAGCATTAATAAATAGTTCAATAGACAATGAAGCTAAATTTTTAATAACTGCCGAAAAGCTGGTGAAAACATATCCTAAATCTAAAGAGGCAATGCAAGCAAGGATGTTATTAGGACAGTTTAATTTTCATAAAGGAGATTATAAAGAAGCATTAAAGTTTTTCACTCCTGTTGCTAAATCTAAATTTAACTTTGTAAAGAATCAGGCTAAATATAATATGGGACAAGCCTACATGCGTTTAGATAAACCTAGAAAAGCATTAAAATATTATAAAGAAGTCGTTTTAGATAGTGAACTTGAAAAACATGGTCGAACTGATGAAATATCTATTAAAAATAAATCTGTGAATACTTCATTAAAAAAAGATGCACTTATTGATTCAATAAGACCTTTTACTATTATATATCCTAATTATAAAAATCCAGAAATTTATTATGCTAAATTAGCTCCTAGTGAAATATTATATCAAGAAGTTATTGAAAAGTTAGCATTTAGGTATATTAATTTAAAAAAATATCAATCAGCAATAAAACTTTTAAGAGTTTTAAGTGAAAGAACTATAGACCCCGAAAAAGTTATAAATATTTATCAAGAAGTTTTAACAATAATTCCTTTAGATAAAAGAATTAATATAAAAGTTAAAGAAATTAGATTTGTATTAGAAAAATTTTATATGTGGTTTTCTTTTTATAAGATTAATCCGAAACTTAAAAGAGTTGCAA
Source organism: bacterium (assembly GCA_027064085.1). Classification (GTDB taxonomy): domain Bacteria; phylum UBP6; class JAFGXH01; order JAFGXH01; family JAFGXH01; genus JAMOQH01. The sequence continues at coordinate 19,431 of JAMOQH010000159.1, forward strand.
CAAGATTTATTGAAATACAAATTAGAGAATTAGGTACCAGAAATCATGATATTGCTAAAAGACTTTCGGCTAGTAAGAGAGAAAAATATTTGAAAAAGGCTGAAAAATTCTATCTATTGTATTTAGGCTTTTTTAAAAAAAATAGAAATGCTCCTAAAATTGCAATAAATTTAGCAGATGTATATTATCGCTTAAAGATGTATCCTGAAAGTGGAGATTACTATCTTAGAATTGTTAGTCAAGAATTTGGAAAATCTAAAAAAACAAATAAAGAACTAATTGAAAATGCTTTAAATTCATTACAAAAAGAAAAAACATATACCTTTTATGAGAATACATGGAGGAGAGGTTTACTTTTAACTGCAGTAAAAACCTATTTTAAACTTGATAAAAGAAAACGAAAAAATGATCAATTAAATTTTATATTAGCTAAAACTAAATTTGAACAAGGAATGTATGAAGAGGCTTTAAATGATTTATATTTATTTGTAAAAAGATTTCCTAATAGTAAATATGTTATTGATTCAGGTGAATTAATATTAAATTATTTTAATACGAGTGGAGATTACCAAGGTTTAGAAAGATGGAGTAGTAAATTATTATCATTAAATTTTAAAGATAAGAATTTTAAAGCAAAATTAGAAAAAATCAGAAAGCAAGCTAAATTAAAAACTCTTGATAGCGATATTCAAAATGATAGTGATTATAATGCTTTTTATCAAAGTAGATCTTATTATAAATTTGCAATAAATACAAAAGATAAAGAATTAAAAAATATTGCACTTGAAAGAGCATTGTTAAAGAGTAGAGAAGAAAAAGATATTAAATTATTTTTTAAAACAGCAAATTATTTAAAATCAAAAGAAAAAGATAAAAAGAAAAAACTAGCAATATATAATTCTATTGCAAACGAGTATGTTTATTTAGGAAGATATCCTTCTGCTCTAAATACATTTATGGAAATATATAAGTATAAAGGGTTTTCAGAAAAAACAAAGAAGGATGCTTTTATAAAAAGTTTTAGTATTACTCTTGCTATGAAAGATTTCAAAAACTTTAAGCAATTTATTAAGGATCCATATTTTAAATATATAAATGAAGATTTAAAAGAGCAACTTTTACAATATCTTGTTTCTGCAGTAAGTTCTAGTGTAAAAATTGATTCATATTTGATAGAATACTTAGGGAGACGAATAAGTGAACCCTCTCAAATAGTTGCATTGTATAGAGTGAAAAATAAATTAAATAAAAATCTTTTGCAAAAAATAAATTCAAAAATAAATTCAATTTGTAGAGAGGATAATGAAGAAGCTGTTTGTTTATGGAGATATGCTGAAAAATTAGAAAAAAAGAAATTAGTATATTTGGCAAGTTTAAAAAAAGCATCTACTTCTGCTAATGATATAGGCAAATATGGAGAAGGTTTTGTCAGTTTAATTAATCCATATTCAGAAATAATAAAATCTGATGATTCATTACTTAGGGTGTATATTATTACTCAGTATATGGAGTTATATACAGAATTTGCAGTTTATTTAAATAAAGTAGCTAAAAAAAATAAAAATCTGAAAGATGCTTTATCTCAAAAAGTAACTGAAAGCCTTAAAACAAAAGATGAATATTCAAAAGCATGCAAAGAAATTGCTAAAAATTCAGAAGTATTTATCCCTATTGCAAAGTATTGTGATGGTAAAAAAAGTTTGCAAATAGATAAAATTTTTAATTATGAAAATAAAATAAAATCAGAAAATGATTTTACTGAATATAACAAAAAAGAAGTATTATCATTTCAAAAGCAAATGCTTGTTGATAAAAATGGAGATACATATCTTGATTTGGCAGATGCTTACTTAGCAGCTAAAAAATATAATATGGCTAATGCTGTGGCAATATATGGGATGTCGTTGTTTAATGAAAAATCTGATAGTTTCTCTGCAATTTTAGGTTGTAGTTCATTAAGTTTGGGCTTTTTAAATGAAGCAAAATATTATTTGCTAGATGCAAATGATTATCAAGGCTTAAAAACTAAATGTCTAGAAGACTTGAAAATAATTGAGGAGGGAAATTAATGTATAAAAAAATAATATTTAATATTTTATTTATAATTAGTTTAGCTTTCTTTAGTAGTTCTAATATTTATGGTTCAAGTAAAGATTTTGATTATATAGAAAGTGACTTTTTAAAAGAATATCCTAATTTAAATAAATTTATTTATAAAAAGCCACATTCTAATATATATTTAGGAATTGGAGTAACTCCTTTAGCGATGACAGATAATAGATTTATATTATCAGGAAGTTTATTTCAACTTCATTATATAAATAAAACATGGGATATAGAGCTTTTTAATATTTCTTTAGGAGTAAATCAGGCAGAGAACTCAAATTATTCATCATATCATTTTATAATTAGAACAGCTCCTAAAATAAAAATATATAAAAATTTAAGCTTAGGAGGAATTGTTGGCTGGGAATTTGTTAGTTTTCCTAAAGTAATGAAAAAAGAATACAAAAATCAATATTTTACTCCAATGGAACCATTTTCTGCAACAGGATTAGTACTAGGTGTTATATTTTCTCAAGAATTTAAATATTATGATAAATTTACAATTAAAATTAGTGAATTTATTTATAGAGAATTTTATTCGGTTAAAGAGGCTAAATATTCTTGGAAATATTGGTTTGAAGATGAGGAGATAGAACAAGATCCTGACAAAAAGGCTATTGCTCCAAGTTTTGTTGGGGGATTAGAAATTTCTATTCTTTTTTAGGAGTATACATTGAAAATATTTATTTCTATTATTTTAATAATTCTTACTTTTTATTCTTGTGAAGAAGATAAAAAAGATGTAGGAAAAGAGGATCAAGGTTGTAAATCTGATAATAGTTGTGATAAAAATTTATATTGTAACTTAGAAAATAAAAAATGTGAACCATGTTCTGTAAATCAAAATATTCTTTCATTATGTGAAGATAATCAATGTCTTGTTTCTAGTGGTGATTTTTGTATGGGTTGTCAAGATTTGGAAGGTGTTTCGTGTAATGAAGATGAATTACCTTATCATAAAATATATTTAAAGGCATATAAAATAGACCAATATGAAGTTACTGTTGCTGAGTTTAAAGAATGTGTTCAAAAAGGTAAATGTGATATTAAAAATGTGTATTTAAAAGAATCAGATAAATGTAATTATGAAATTGCTGGCAGAGACAAGTACCCAATGAATTGTGTTAATTGGTATGGAGCTAAAGAGTATTGCAAATGGAAGCATAAGAGACTACCAACAGAAGCAGAATGGGAAAAGGCTGCAAGAGGTAATGACGGAAGAATATATCCCTGGAATAACAATAAATTTGGGTGTGACTATTCTATTGTAGACATAGATGAAGAGCTAAATAATGGTAACGAAGGCTGTGAAAAAAATAGTAGCTCAGAAGTAGGCTTTTTGGCAGGGGTTAGCCCTTACGGCCTTAATGACATGTGTGGAAATGTTATGGAGTGGGTAAATGATAATTATGATAGTAGATACTATTCCGAGATAGGGCAGAATGATACAGATGAATTTAAAGAAAGAGAAAATCCACAAGGGCCTAAAACAGGTAATTCTAAAGTGTTAAGAGGTGGAAGTTGGAGAACCTATGGAAAAGTTGCATATACTTTTAGACGAGAAAGATATGTGCCTTCTTTTGGACATGATGATTATGGTTTTCGTTGTGCTGAAGATATTCCTGATGCCGAATAATTATTTTCCCATTGCTTTAAATGCCATTGCGTACATTTTCATTTGTTTTACAACTTGAGCAACTCCATTACTCCTTGTCATTGATAAATTAGCTATTAATCCAGAACTAGTTAAGAAATTCTCATCTATAGATAATATTTCTGAACTTGTAGAATTAGAGTATATTTGATTAATAATAACTAAAATTCCTTTTATTATTGCTGCTTCACCATCTAAACTAAAAAATAGTTTTCCATCTTTGTATTCTGGGTACACCCATACTTCTGATTGACAGCCATTTATTTTATATTTGTCAATTTTTAGATTTTGAGGCATTTCAGGTAAAGTTCTTCCTAGGTTTATTAAGTATTTATACTTCACTTCATCATCTGTATTTACAAATTCTTTTATTGCTTCATTTATTTTGTCTAACATATTTCCTCCAAATTAACTGTACTAATATTTATAAATTACATAAAATTTTAAGTAAATTCCCTCTGGAAAGAAGGGATTCATTGGGTGGTCTGTTGAGTTAAATCTCTTTTCTAAAATAGAAATTTGACAATTTTCTCTTAATGCTGCTTGATATATGGCGAATTCATAATCTTCTTGTTTTACTACAGATGTACAAGAAGCGGAGAATAATAATCCCCCACTTTTTAAGTTTCTTAAAGCAAATTTATTCAAGTTAATATATTGACTAACTGCTCTTTTTTTATTTTTAACATTTTTAGCTAAAGCTGGGGGGTCTAAAACAATAGCATCAAATTTATCTTCGAATTGATAGTTATCTGCAACCATTTTAAATATATCAGCTTTTAAAAAGCTATGATTTTCTTCATTCATTTTATTTAATTTAAGGTTTTTTTGATATTGGAGCAACGCCTTTTCAGAAACATCTAAATTAATTGATTTACAATTTTCACAATCTTTAAGGTATAAGTTAAATCCTCCATTATATCCAAACATATTAAGTAATTTTCCATTTTTAAAGTATTTTTGAACTATTAATCTATTTTCTCTTTGGTCTAGAAATGTTCCTGTTTTTTGAGAATTTTCAAAATCTATTTCGAATAAAATATTATTTTCTTTTATAATTTTACTATTGCTAATTTCTCCATATAATACTTCTTCATAAGGTTTTAAACCTTCTATTTTTCTAGCTTGAATATTTGATTTATTTATTATTGCTTTAGGAGAAAAAAGTTCAACTATTGCATCTTTTATAACTGATTTAAGATTTTCCATGCCTGCAGTATGAAGTTGAATTACAAAATAATCATCATATCTATCAATTATAAGACCAGGAAGATAAGAGTTTTCTCCAAAAACTAGCCTATAAGCATTGGTTTTAGAGCTATTTACAACTTTCTTAATTAATTCTTGAGATTTCTTAAGCTTTTGTATAAAAAATTCTTTATTTATTTCTTCATTTTCATTATAGGTCAGTACTCTATATGCAATGCTTGTTTTATTATTATAATATCCTCTTGAGATAAACTTTTCTTTGTAATATAAATCTACAATCGCCCCTATACCTAGATTATCATAAGATTTAGTTAATGCCCCACTAAAAAACCACGGGTGAGGAGAGTTTTTTAATTTTTCTTTTTTTAAAAATATTTTTTCATACATAGTTAAACCTAAATAAAGAATTGCATTATATTTTAAAATGCTTTTAATTGCAATTAGAATTATTTTATCTTAGTAAAGATATTGATTTATTAAATAATGTAAAATAATGGGACTATTTTACAACAATATTGAAGCCAATTAGTTTTAGTTGAGATTTGTTCTCGTAAAAATCTTTATCTTTATAAAAACCACTATAAACAAAAGGATAAAAGAAAATTTTATTTTTTTGAACAACCATAATAGTTTTATCATCTTTAAATATTACATCTTTTAAATTTGTTAATTTAAAATTCAACAAATAGGAATCTTTGTTAATAGTCCAAAATTTTAATGTATTATCATCCGATATAGTCACAAAGTCTTTATGATTAACAGAAGACTTAATTATATCAGTCCAATCCTTATTTCCTTTAAAAATCTTTTCTATTTTTAATTTATCAAAATCCCATAGTTTTATATTTTTATCTTTTCCTGAAATTAATAACTTTTTATTATCAAGAAAAGATATACAGTTTTCTAAGTCCTTATTCTCTATTGTTTTAAAAAAACTCATAGTCTCTAAATTCCAAATATCGATATTTTTATTAAAACCAGCTGCAACTAAATATTTTTTATCAAAACTTAATGTTAAACTATATATTCTATTTTTAATATTTTTAGATTTTAGTTTACTTAATATTCTATCATTTATTAAATCTAAGATATAAATATTTCCTGAAGTTGTTCCTAGTGCTAGTTTATTACTCTCTATAAATAATAATGAAGAAATAAACTCTTTATTGTTTTTAAAATATAATTTCTGAGAAAATTTATCGCCAATGGTATATATTACTATATTACTATTAACAACAGTAGCAAGTTTTTTGCTATCATCAGAAAAAATAGAGCGAAAAGTCCCTATTACATTATTTATTAATTTTCTATTTTTGAAGTCATATAAAAAAATTCTATTATTATCTCTCAAAACAGATAAATACTTTTTATCTTTAGAAAGTGCAATATTGTGTATAGAAATTTTATTATCTATATCATATTTGTATTTATCATTTACATTAACAGTCCATATTTTAATATCTTTATTGAAAGAAGATGTAAAAATATATTTTTTGCTTATTGCTAACGAGCTAAGAGATGTTAATTTATTTAGTTTCATTCTTGATAAAACTTCCCCCGTCTTATAATTCCATATAGTTAAATATTCTCTTATTCCTACTAAGTATTTCTCATTTAAAAAACCCATAGATACTTTAAAATTTTCATAATTTTTTAAGTTTTTAATAAATTTACCAGTTGATATATTTAATACTTTTATTTCTCCATTTTCTAAAGAAATTATAAGAAAATGACCATCTTTAGAAATAGCAAAACTCCTAATTAAGCTTACTATATTCTTAAAATGCTTTAATATTTTTCTAGTATCAAAATTCCATATAATCAAATTATTTTTATAATCATGAGTAATAAGTATATTTTTATTTTTATTTTTTAGCATAAAAATATTCATCACTATATTTTTATGGGCGAGCAATCTTCTTTTCTCCACAAGAGTATTAGCATCTCTAATAACAATATCACCTGATTTTCCAGAACTAATTATAAATTTATTATCTAAAGAATATTTTGCAATAAACTCTTGTTTATCGAAGGGAATAAATATTTTTTTAATTTCCTTATTATTAACAATATCCCAAAGGTGAATATGTGAATTTCTCTCTACAATAACTATCTTTTTATTATCATTGTTAATATCTATAGATGTAACATAACTATTAAATCTTTTTTTGAAAATTTTTTTATAATCTTTTATTGTCCAAATATTTACCCACCCATCTCTTCCTATTGCTATTAAATATTTCCCATCTCTACTTGTTTGTAATTTATATATGTCAGAGTTATTTCGAATAAAGCCCTTAAATTCAAAATTTGTCTTAATATTTGTCTGATACAATATTGATTTAGCTTTTTTAAATATATTAAAATTTTTACTATCTTGTTTAACTAATTTATTCTTTTTTATATAAGTTATAGCCCCTGATGCATAAATTTCAGACTCATTTATTCTATATTCTTTTATTAATGAGATTGCCTTTTCTAATAAAGACACAGAAAAATTATAATTTGCTTCTTGATTTGCTAGCTTTTCTTCAATTAAAGATTTCTTAAATTTTTTTATTGCAATTTTTTCCTTGTTGTATGAATTATATACAAGTATAAAAGAAATTATTAAAGTAAAAAAGATTATTAAGATAGAGGAAAATGCAACTATATTATTTTTAGCTGTTTTTTTTATTATTTCCCCAAAAGAATAATCATAAACTTTTACTTTCTTATTTGATAAATATCTTTTTATATCTTCTATTAATTCTATACTGCTATTGTATCTTTGCTCTTTATCTTTTGCCATAGATTTTTCTACAATAGCTATTAAGTCCTTAGGAATCTCACTATTTTTTATAGGAAGGGGTTTACTATTTTTTACTTTATCTAACCTTTCCGCAACAGTTTTTCCTTTGAATGGAGGATGGGCAGCTAAAATATAATATAAAACAGCTCCTAATGAATAGATATCAGCTCTGTTATCTAGTATTTCCCCTCTTGCTTGTTCAGGTGACATATAAGATGGTGTTCCTACTACTTTACCATTAATTGTTTTATTTCCATTATCAAGTAATTCATACCTATCCGTAACATTTTTCATAAATGATTCATTGGTATCTATATGCTTTGCTAGTCCCCAATCAAGTAAAGTAGTTTCACCAAATTTATCTATCATTATATTTGCAGGTTTTATATCTCTATGAATTATATTTTTTTCATGTGCATAAGCCACAGCATAGCATATATTTAAAAAATCAGGAATCAAATTTAGGCGTCCTTCTATGCTATTCTGTTTTTGAACTAATCTGGATAAAGTTTCTCCATTTATTTTCTTCATTGTGTAATATAAATTACCACTTTTTTTCTTTCCTATTTCGTAAATTGGTATAATCGAGGGATGTTCTAACTCGGCGGTAAGCAATGCTTCTCTTATGAATCCTAGTTCTTTTCTTTCCGTATTTATTCCATCTTTATAGTAAGAAAGTTCTTTTATTGCTATCTTTCTATTCATAAAAGTATCTAAAACAAAAAATATTTCTCCCATTCCTCCTTTTATAGATTTATTACTATAAATATAACGACCTCTGATTTCTTTTAAAACTTTATCTCGTTTAAAGGTTAGTTCATCATCTAAATCATCAAAAATATTGTTATCATTTAAACTTCTATTTTTTATAGTAATATCCATGCTGTCATCACTGTTCAATTAAGCTCCTATATAGCTAAATTATACAACAATAAGTTATAAGTTTTCAACATTTTTTAAATTTTAGCACTTATTGTATAGATAAAAATGATGATTTTATGTTCAAATCTAAAGGTTGAATGCTAAAATTAAGACTTTATAGGCTTAATTTTCTATGGAAAAGACGTAAGGCTTTGAAATAGCCAAAATAAACTACTTTTCAATTTTAAGATAAAATAACTGGCTTAATGAGGTTTGTTACCATCAATAAAATAATACTTAATAAGTTTTATGCAGATAGTTTTTTAATGGCATCTTCTAAGTTATCATTAGCAGTGTTCAATTTGCCTAAATCTTCCTCTAGAGTTGTAGCATTATTATTTATATCTTGAATTGCTCCATCTATACTAGAAATATTTTCAGATATATCATTTGTTGCCTTTGCTGCTTCTGTTACTTTTTGTGTCATTTCTTGCATTACTGATGTTGTTTGAGTTAGGCTCACTGTTATTTCATTGGTTGTTGCGGATTGTTCTTCTATGCTGGAAGAAATAGTTAAAACCATATTATTCATATCATCTATTTGAGATGCTATAGCATTAATATCTTCAATAGTTTTATTTGTTGTATCAGAAAAGTTTGTGATTTTATTTTTAATATCAACAGTTGATTCATTGGTTTGAGAAGCAAGTACTTTTATTTCATTTGCAACAACAGCAAATCCTTTACCTGCTTCTCCTGCACTTGCAGCTTCTATTGTGGCATTTAAAGCTAATAGATTTGTTTGTGAAGCAATTTCATTAATAACATCTAAAACAGTTTTTATATCTTTTGATGCCTTTGATAAATTATCCAATTCGTTTTTGATGTTTTTTACTTGAATATTAACATCATCTGTTAATGTTTTTGCTCCTTCTGTATTTTTAGCGATTTCAGAAATAGTAGAGTTCATTTCTTCGGTTGCTGTTGCTACAGAATCTAGGGTTACTTTTGTTTCTTCTATGCCCGTTGCTACATCATTCATATTCATACTCATTTGCTCTGTTGCGGCTGCAACTCCACCCATATTTTCAGATGAAACAGCTATTTTTGTTTTCATTTCTTTTGTTAATGTGCTAGCTCCGGATAATATTTCACTAACAATTTTACTACTTTTACTAACTTTATCTTGTGCATCATTAATCTTTGTAATATTCTGTACCTCTTCTATGGCTCCAATAATATTTCCATTTTTATCTTTAATTGGTATTCCTGTATAAATAATAGGGATTTCAGTGTTTGAATTTGGTCTTGCAATTGTTTTCATGGTTGTAACTTCTCCATGTTTCATAGCTCTTTCTGTGGCACAATCTTTTTTGCAATCCTCTGCGTTGTAATGATCATAACATTTAGTTTTGCCTATTAATTCTTCTGGCTTTTTATTATTAATGGAAGCTCCTGCTGGATTTATATAAGTAATATTGAAGTCTTTATCAATAGCCATAATCGGAAATTTAGAATGCTCTATTATATCAGCCTTCGTCAATAAGTCAGCTTTAACATATAGTCTTAGATTTTCCATGTAATTTAATATACTAGAAAACTTTTTATTTAAATCAATAGTAAAATCAAAGTCTTTTCTACTCATTCTTTCTAATGTTTCTGAAAGGTATGATAATTCAATAATAAATTTATTTAATAAAATATAAGAGATTATTGCAGTTAATACAAATACAGATATTATGATTGCCAAATTTAAACCTATTGATAATTTAAATACTAGCAAAACAAGAAACGGTACTGCAAGACTTACTGTTAATACAGTTAATAATGTTTTTTTAATGGCTTCCATACTTTACCTCCCAAAAAATAAAGCTCTTATTTTACATCGGTATGGTAAATAGAAAATATTAATTACTTTCTATATTTAACTCTTTTTGTAAATCTTTAACCTTTTTAATAGGTAATTTAGTATATTTTTGTACAAATGCAATTTCAGCACCATCTTTTAATATTTCAATAGCTGTTTCTATTTTACCCTTTTCTATACCTTTCTCTATTCCTTTTTTTTCTCCTCTTTCTTCAATTTCATTAAGTAATCTCATCATTCCACCCATTTTATCCTCCTTATTTAATGTTTGTAATGCATCTTCAACATTTATTTTATCACTTGATATTAATTTGATGAATTTATTGATTTTATCAAGCATTATTAATTCTTTTAAGTCTTCTGATAAAAAATCTGTTTTTTCTTTTTTTAAAGTTTTAAAATCTATATTTTTAACCCAATCTTCGTTAATAAAGCCTGTAATTAATTGTTTCATTAGTATTTTATTATCTAAAAGCTCTTTTAAGATTTTATCATAACGGTTTTCTATTTTATTTTTATCCTTATTTTTTACCATTTAAACCTCCTAATAATAGTATAACTTCTTTTATTTAAATGTGCAAGTTGAGAAA
>JAMOQH010000160.1 GCA_027064085.1 bacterium
TGATATCCATTATCACAATTACAAGTTGCTATTCCATTATTGTTTATACAAGTACCATGATTACTACAAGAAATACCATCACATGGGTCAGTAATATCTGGATCACATCCTGTTTGTTCATTATTTACATGATATCCTTCATCACAAAAGCAGTAAGCATTACCGTCTTGAGGGTATATATCACAGTGAGCATTAGGAACTTGAGAACAGCCAGTTTCAGTTTCCTGCTCTGCTGTACATGAACCCTGCGAATCAGCAATACAGTTAAATCCTTCAGAATGATAATCCACATCACAATTACAAACAGCATGGCCATTTACCAAACTACAAATACCATGATTACTACAAGAAATACCATCGCAAGAACTAATATTATTGCATTCATCTCTTCTATTTCCTGGAACCCCTACTATATCAAAAGCTCTATTTACCTGTTCTGATTCATTTGAACAATTTCCATATAAATCTTCTGCTGATAAAGAGAGCAATCTTCTTGCATCGCTAAAATCAAAATTTGAATCTCCAGTAAAATGATGTATTTGTGCTTGATAAAAAATTTTAATAGCCTTTTCTAAACCTAATCCCTCTACATCAGGATATATATTCTGAAATTCAGCCCTTGGATGATTACCTCCACTTACAAGTAAATAATATGCCAAAGAAATAATTGTTGAATTTATATGAACACCACCTTCATCATAATCGCCAATATATCTTTGAGAATAATGATCAGGCTTGTATTCATCAGGTCCATCTGCCAGATGAGGATTATTCATATACCTCATTGCAGTTCCATCAGTCATTACATCCTCACCTATTTTCCAAGTATTTTCATCTGGTATAAAATTTGCTGGATTACTAGTTATAGTTCCGCCACTGTTACTCCAAGCCTCAGTTGTTGCACCAAAAATATCACTCATTGCCTCGTTTAAAGCTCCTGATTCTCCATGATAATACAAATTACTTGTTCTATCTGTTACAGCATGTGTTAATTCATGAGCAGTAACATCTAAACCTTGAGACAAATAATTCATGGTATCTCCGCCATCACCATATACCATTTGGTTATAAGGTTGCCCCATGAAAAAAGCATTATCACCAATACAACCATAACCATCACCAAAATCAAAAGTCGCGTGAACAGTTGAAATTAATGAAATACCATTATCATCAAAACTATCTCTGTTAAGCATATTTTTATAAAACCAATATGTAATACCTGTATTTACATAAGCATCGTTAACAACATTATCACTACCTAAATCATCTCCTTCTCCGAGTTCCATATAACCAGGTAAGTTATCATAACTATTTTGAGTAGCCAAACATTGATTATTAAAAGTATAAATCTGCCTATTTATTGATTCATAAAGATGAGACTTGAATAAAACTTTTTTGTAATTATTTGCATCTAAGTAAAGAACCCCTAAATGATATCCCTTTTTATCAATATATTCAATAAGCGCCTTATATGTTAAAAAGGTATTTCCATTTTTCACTACAATTACTTTTTTTATATCACTAAAAAATTTGAGTTTAGTTGTAGAATGCTTAAAGTTTTTAAAAACATTTATGGCACTATTCTTAGCTTCTAGAGTATTAATTTTAGGAATATTAAAATTACCAAATAAGAAATATGGTCTTTTAATTTTCATAGAAATAACTATAGTTTGATTTTCAACTAAAATTCCTTTATATGTGTATGCAAAATGTAAATAACTCATATTATTTGGAGCTTTAGTTGCTTTTTTAATAATAAATTTAATATCTTTTTTATTTTTAACATTATTTAGTAAATAATTATTAAAAACATTATCAATATTTTTATTATCCTTTATTTCAGTAAAAAGTTTTCCCTGATTTGCGAATATGCCTAGGGATAGTAACATAAAAATTATAATTAATTTACCCATATTTAACCTCAAAAAGATAAATAAACAATTAGTCTTACACCAAATATCATAAATTAGCAAGAAAATAAATCCTTTTATTATTCAATCGCTGTAATTATAAGTAAGTAAATTTCAATTTGAATAATAATTTATAATATGTTATTAATTACAGTATTAATTCCTCAATTTAGAGGTTTTTTTAGAGGTATAAAAATGAAAAAAGCAGTAATTTTACTTAGTGGTGGTTTAGACTCAATAACTTGTTTAGCAATTGCAAAACAACAAGGATATGAATGTTATGCAATGAGTTTTAGATATGGACAACGCCATACTATAGAATTAGATAAAGCTACTGAGATAGCTAAAAAAATGAAAGTAAAGGAGCATATAATTGTTGATATAGATTTAAGAAAATTTGGTGGCAGTGCTTTAACAGAAGATATTGCTGTTCCTAAACATAAAAAAAATGATAAAGTTGAAGCTAACATTCCAATAACTTATGTTCCTGCAAGAAATACAATATTTTTATCTTTTGCACTTGGTTGGGCAGAAGTATTAAAAGCCTACAATATATTTATAGGTGTAAATTCTGTTGATTACAGTGGATATCCTGATTGCAGACCTGAATATATTCAGGCTTACGAAAAAATGGCTAATCTAGCTACCCGTGAAGGAGTGGAAGGCCGAAAAATAAAAATTGACACTCCTCTTTTAAAACTCACCAAAGGAGAAATTATCCAAAAAGGTATCTCCCTCGGTGTGGACTATAGTTTAACGATAACCTGCTATGACCCTGTTAACGGAAAATCATGTGGTAAATGCGATAGCTGCCTTCTAAGATTAAAAGGTTTCAAGGAAGCAGGAATAAAAGACCCTATTCAATATGTTGATTAAAACTAAAAATATTAAATATTCTCTAATAGCTATTACAATTTTCATTATTCTATCCTATTTGGTTATTTTTGCTGGTCAAAAAACAATAAATCCATTTTCCCTAAATGAAAATAATATTTTTATAATTAAAAACCTAAGAATTCCGTTTTATATTTCGGCTATTTTAATTGGAATTGTATTTTCCACATCAGGACTAATGATGCAGTTAATATTTAAAAATAATTTAGCTACTCCATACACACTTGGCATATCATCAGGAAGTGTATTTTTTATATTAATTGGAGTAAAATTAGGCCTAGATTTCAAATTTATAGGTATCAATAGCTCACTCATATCTTCAATTTTGGGTACTTGGCTAATTTTATTTATTTTACTTAAATTCTTACCTAAAAGAGCTAATATATTTAATACTACCCTACTCATTGGAATTGCCTTAAATATATTTTTTAGCTCAGCAATGATGTTAATTCAATATTACTCTAATAGCTCCGAACTTTATCAAATGACTCATTGGCTTGTAGGCAGTATTGAAATTATTAATATGATAAATTTATTACCAACTCTAATATTTTGGTTAATATTTATTTTTTTTATAATAAAATACGCTCCGGAAATAGATTTAATGAGTATAAATACTCAATTAGCATTAGATAGAGGTATAAATGTAAAAAAAATTGGTAAAACTATTATTATATTACAAGCTTTTAGCCTTGGGGCATTAATTCCATTTACCGGTCCAATTGCTTTTGTAGGATTAATTGTTCCTAATATAATAAGAATATTTATACATTCAGGCATAAAAACTTTAGTTTATTATACCATTATAAGCGGAGCAAACTTTATGCTTTTAGCACATTTATTATCTATGAGAGTAAAAAGTGGAGAAATTATTCCTGTTGGTATTATTACCGCAATAATAGGAGCACTATTTTTAATTATTTCATTAGTAAGTCAAGTAAAAGAATAATTTATTTTACTACTTTATAGTTCTTAAAATATTATCAATTTTATTATTAGAATCTTTTAACTTAGTAGCAATATCTCTTATTCTAGACTCATTTTCTTTAGCATTATTTGATGTGTCTTCAACACCACTTGAAAATCCTTTTATTCCTTGCGTTGTATAAATAATCTTATCAGCAATTATTCCGGTTCTATCAGTTACATCATTTATATTAGCTAAAATTTTACCCACAACAGACTTAATATTCGCAATTGAATTTTTAGTATTTTCTGCTAGTATTTTGATTTCATTGGCGACCACCGCAAAACCTCTTCCTGCCTCTCCTGCCCTTGCCGATTCTATAGTTGCATTTAATGCCAATAATTTGGTTTGGTCTGCAATATCATTAATAATGGTAACAACATCTTCGATTTCTTTTGTATTTAATGATGTGGCTTCTGCTGCTTTTGTTGCTTCTGCCGAAATAACATTTAAATTATCCATTTCATCTATTATTTTTTCCATTTCTGTTTTAATAACATAAGCAAGTTGTGCCATATCTGATAAATCATGAATAGATAAATTAGAATCTTCAATGTTTAAGTTTATTATTTCTTGTAGATTTTTTAAAGAATACTTCAAATTTGCATTTTGATTTTCAATAACAGTTTTTAATTTTTCATTTTCTTTTTTTAATTTTTCATATTCAAGTTGATAATCCATAAATTACTCCTAAAATTACTAATTGACTATAATATCGGAATTAATTTACAAAAAATAAATCTTTTTTATTTTTTATCTCCATTTGCCCACATTCGTGGGTTTTATTTGTTATAATAATGTTTATTTATTGAACTTTAAATTAAAGTAATATCAGTAATTTCATTCTCTGTTCCTAGCCTCATTGGAGGACCCCAACAACCTGTCCCTTGATTTACATACAATTGAGTATTTCTATATTTAAAATATCCTTTTAAATACTTTTGCTGTAATTGCACAATATAACCAAAAGGCCATATTTGCCCTCCATGGGTATGCCCTGACAACATTAAATCAACATTGTATTTTGAAGCATTTTCTACATCAGGTGGCTGATGAGTAAGTAATATTTTAACACTTTCTTGCTTTATATCTTTGAAAGCCTTTTTAAAATCAGGAGCATTTTTTTTACCAAAACGGCCTCCCTCACGGTCATTCGTACCAATGACAACTATTTTTTGACCATTTTTTAATATTATTTCTCTGTTTTCATTTTCTAAAACAGTTATTCCAAATTTTTTAACAGCATCAATCCATTGCTGTGCCCCACTGTAATATTCATGATTTCCTGTAACAAAAAACACACCATATTTTGATTTTAAATCCTTCAACGGCGTAATTTCATCATATAAAAAACCAACGCTTCCATCTGCTAAATCACCAGTAATAGCAATCATATCAGGTTTTAACTCATTTACTTGTTTTACTATCCCTTGTAATGTATGTTTTCTCATTATTTGACCAATATGTATATCTGATATTTGAACAATCTTAAATCTATTAAATCCATCAGGTAAATTTTTTATTTTTATTTTAACTTTTTTTACTGTAGCAATATCATAATATTTTTTTATACTTAAAGCCGTTGCTCCAAAAACAACGGTACTTGCTCCTAAAGCGATAGACTTTGATATAAATTCCCGTCTTTGAGGATTATAATCATTTGATTTTTTAAATTTATTAAATGTATAAATAAACAAATAGAGAAAATCAATAAAAAGAAAGCTAAAAAGATATAACAACATCATTCCTAACCATAAATTACCTATCCATAACAGATAAAATGAAATATTATATGGTATAACCTTAGCCAAACCAAATGAAACAGGAAAAGAAACACCTAAAAATATAAGTAAAACCGTAAAGAACTTTTTTTTATTTAATCTGGTGTCTTTTATTAATCTTTTCCATAAATAATAATGAACCCCAAAAACAGCAATAGCAAATAATCCAAAAAATATCGTAAGGGTAAGCATTCTATTCATTAAAATCCATAATATAAATTATTTCAAAACTTCTCTTCCAATTACTAATTGCTGAATCTGACTTGTGCCTTCATAAATTGTAGTAACCCTTACATCTCTGTAATATCTTTCTAGATTAAAATCTTCTGTATATCCATATCCACCAAGCATCTGAATTGCTTTTCCTGCAACCCTATTTGCTGTTTCTGTAGCAAAATATTTTGCCATAGCTGCTTCCTTACTAAATCTTTTAGCCCCGCTTTCTTTTAAAAATGCAGCCTGCATAATAAGCATTCTAGCAGCTTCAAGCTCTGTTGCACTATCTGCGAGCATCCACTGAATCGCCTGAAATTCAGCTATTTTTCTACCAAACTGTTTTCTTTCTTTAACATAAGCAGTTGCATCTTCTAGTGCGGCAAGCCCCAAGCCTAAGCCTTGAGAAGCCACACCAATTCTCCCACCATCAAGAGCAGTCATTGCTATTTTAAAACCATCTCCCTCTTTACCTAGTAAATTTGATTTATGAACTCTTACATTATCAAAAGACAAAGATACCGTTGATGATGATTTTAGTCCCATTTTATTTTCTTCCTTACCGATGGTAAAACCTTCTGTTCCTGGTTTAACAAGTATTGCACTTAAACCCTTAGCTCCTTTTATATCTTTGTTTGTTCTTGCAAAAACAATAAATATTCCTGCATATCCTCCATTAGTTATCCACGCCTTGTTACCATTAATTACATAATAATCGCCATCGAGCGTAGCTGTTGTTTTTAAAGACCCCGCATCACTTCCATATTCCGGTTCACTTAATCCAAAAGCACCAGTAACATAAGTCCCATCCATAATCTTAGTAATATGCTCTTTTTTTTGCTCTTCTGTACCAAAATAATTAATAATTTCTGCTGCCATATTTGTAACCATCATAGTTACAGCCACAGAGGCTGAAACTTTTGCAAGTTCTGTAGCCGCAAGAGAATAAGCAACTACTCCAGCTTCACTTCCACCATATTCAAAGGGTATATTAACCCCCATAAGCCCCATTTTTGCTAATTCCTTAATATTTTCAATAGGAAATCTTTTTGTTTTATCTTCTTCAGCTGCTGTTTTAGCCAAAATATCTTTTGCAAATCCAGATGCAACTTTTTTAATTAGTTCTTGTTCTTCTGTTAATTTAAAATTCATTATACCCCCTAAAAAATAATAATTATTATAAACTATTCTTATGGATAATTACAATAAAAATCAGTATTTAGATATTAATTTGAAATTTCAAGCTTATCAATAATAAAAATAGATAAAAATACTAATACAGAAACAGCTATAAAAATAAATTTAAAATCTAATACTTTTATTAAAATACCAGATACAATAGGAAAAATCATAACTGTTAAATTCGAGGCCCCTGTTATACCTGTATATAAGGCTCTATTTTCATTATTTGAAATTTCTAATAATATTCCACCTTTTGCAATCTTTAAGGCAGCAATAGAAACACCAGCTATTATAAATATAGATTGATAAAACATTTCATTATTTGATAATAAAATTGCAATAATAGGTATAGTTCCACCAATAATAAAAGAAAATTTTAATATAAATTTATAAGATTTTGATATTTTAATAAGAAAAAATGAAGTAATTACAACGCCTATTATTCTAAGAATCAAAAAATTACCAATATGCTCTTTGGTTAAACCAAAATTTATTTTTGCATACATAATCAAAAAAGGAAGAGTTGAAAAATATAAGCTAGATACATTTAATAAAATTATATAGTATTTCAAATTTTTATTTTTTTTAATTTCTATAGGAATAGATTTTACTATTTCTAAAAAACTTCTTTTATATTTTGGTTTTATTATTGGTTCGCTAATTCTTAAAAATCCCCCTGATGCTATAAGCAATAAAACTCCAGCTATTACAAATAAATAAAAGTAATTAATAGGATAATCAAATTTTTTAACTAAATATCTTACTAAAAAAGATGAAGACAGCATCGCTAGACTTGATATAATTTGCCTTACTGAAAAGAATTTTTTTCTATAATCAGGTAATATGGATTTTCCAAGTATATCAGTGTATGAAACCCCTGCAAAGGAACCGCTTATTGAAAACACTGAAATTATTACAAAAATTAATACAATAGTAGTTAATGGTGAGATGTTTTTACTTAAAAAAAACAAAGATGACAATAAAAATAAAGCTCCAACTCTTAAATAAACCCCTAATAATAAAAAAAATTTTTTATTTGTTTTTTTAGATAGATAAGACGCAAATAACAATTGAAAAAGCGTTGATGACCCTAGCATTATCGCAGTTAAAAAACCTAAGTGAATGCTATTACCCCCTGCTTGTATCATCATTGACGGAATTATAGTATCAACATCCATAAAACTAGAAGCAATAGCTAAAAATGTTGTATGCCATAAAAAAGCTCTATAATTTATTTTAGAAATTTTTTTAGTTAACATTTTATTAGGATTACTCAAAAGGTAATAAATTTTGAAAGTTTAAAGGTTTCATTACAAAGTACTCCTTTCTGTATTTTTTATATAACTTGTTTCTTTTTTTATGGTCTGGAACAAATTGCTCTAAGACCATTTTTAATTTTTTTTCTTTTATTAATGCTCTAAGACCTACTGTTTTGATGTATTCATCAAGAGATATACCTCTTTCAATATAAAACAATACTTGACCTTTCAAAACGACCTCAAAAAAACGATTATTTCTAACATATTAAAACATTAAATTCAATCTATTTTTAAGATTATAAGCTTAAAAATCTGTGTAAAACACCATTTATGGTGGTTGAAACAGTAAGAAAATTTTACAATTGATAAAAAAACATAAATATGCTAAATAAAAGAACCTTTAAGAGTAAAGGAGGTGATGTGTCAAACATATTCTCTAAATTAGTTATGCCAGAAGTAAAATATGCAATACAAAATACGGATGAAGAAAGTTTAAACTTAATTATTGATGAATTTTTTCCTCAAGACATTGCAGAATTAATGGAAGAACTATCTGAAGAAGAACGAAGCTTTTTATTTGAAATATTACCCAAAGAAAAAGCTTTAGAAGTTTTCTCCGAACTTGATTATCCAGAACAAGAAGACATCATTGAATCACTTGATGATAAAAAAATAGAAGATATATTAAATGAAATGGCTCCAGATGATAGAACAGAGCTATTTGAAGATATGCCAGATAAAATGGCAGAAAGATATATTGATTCTTTGAGCAAAGAAGAAAAAGATATTGCTCAAAAATATATGGCATATCCAGAAGATTCCGTTGCAAGGTTATCAACACCTGATTTTATTGAATTAAAAGAATTTTTTACTGTAAAAGAAGCCATTGAACACATAAGAAATAATCATCATGAAAAAGAAACAATATTTTATTCTTACATAACAGATAATGAAGATAAATTAGTTGGAGTTGTATCATTAAAAGACTTAGTTATTTCACCTGATGACACCAAGATAACAGAAATCATAGAAAATAATATCATAAAAATTGAAGCAGACAAAGACCAAGAAGAGGCTGCAAATCTTATGAAAAAATACGACCTTCTTGCTCTTCCTGTTGTTGGAGTAAATAATAAAATAATTGGTATTGTAACATTTGATGATTTAGTTGATATTGTTGAAGAAGAAGCAACCGAAGATATTCATAAAATGGCTGGTATGTTACCAACAGAAGATAGCTACCTTGATAATAGCTTTAAAGAGGTCTTTAAAAATAGAGTTTTTTGGTTAATTGTTCTTTTAATAATGCAAACAATTACAGGAATGGTTTTAAAAGGCTTTTCTAATGTATTAGACCAAGTAGTAGCATTATCATTTTATATTCCTCTATTAATAGGAACCGGAGGAAATGCAGGAACTCAGTCTTCCACACTTGTTATTCGTGGTATGGCAACAGGAGATATTGAAAATAAAGATATTTGGCAGTTACTAAAAAGAGAAATGTCACTAGCCTTATCTATGGGAATAGTTTTAGCTATACTTACTTTTGTAAGAGTTTATTTTCAAGAAGGTGATAATGCTTTGGCAATGGTTGTTTCTTTAGGTTTACTTGCTACAATTACAGCAAGTATGCTTTCTGGAACTTTACTCCCTATGTTTTTCAGATTATTAAAACTTGACCCTGCTCTTATGAGTGGTCCTTTTATTTCAACTTCAATAGATATTATTGGTCTAGTTATATACCTACAAATAGCTAGATTAATTATGCACATTTAATATGACTGAAATTAAAATTAAAAATCTAAAAAAATCATATAAAAAATTATCATTATTTAACAAATCAGAAAAGATAGTTTTTGAGAATCTAAATTTATCTATTCCATTAAATAAAATGAGTGTGATTACAGGTAAAAATGGAAAAGGAAAAACAACTTTATTTAAAATTTTAGCATCCTATATCTCATTTAATAGTGGTAAAATAACTATTAATAATGAAAACTATTTTGACTATATTAAAAAGAATAAGATATTTTTAATATCTCCAGAAAGCCGTTCTATGTATTATAGGCTTACTGTAATGCAAAACTTAAAATTCTTTACAACAATTATGAATCAAGAACTAAAAGAAGAAGAAATTGATGAAATTTTAACTTTTTTAGAGATTTTAGACTTGAAAAACAATAAATTTTATGAACTTTCTACTGGACTGATGCAAAGAGTTATGATTGCAAGAGGTATTTTATTAAAACCTAAGATATTATTTATAGATGAACCGGAAATAGGTTTAGATAAAGATATTACTATTAAAATTTTTGAAAAATTTCAAAAATTAACTAAGGATATCACCATAATTTATTCATCTCATAGAGAATCTCTAATAAATAAAGCAGATATTATTATTGATTTAGATAAATAGATTTTAAAAATATTAAATAAAGAAAATAATAAATTTGAAATTCTAAGTTATAAATGATATATAAATACTATAATTAATTGAGGTATTAAATTGGGAAAAAATAAAAAAAATAAAAATAAATCAGTAACATCTACTAAAAAAACAACGAAAGTAACAAATAGTTCTGAGGTAATTATATCTAATAATACTGAAGCTCAAGCAACAAAAAAACATCATAAATTAGGAGAATTATCTTCTACTGCAATTTGTGGAAATGATATTAGTTCATCTGTTTTGTATGTATCTGCATTGGCAATTTTTTACGCGGGACAATATGCATGGGTTACCCTACTAATTGTTTCTGCTGTTTTATTTTTATTTAGAAAAATTTATGGAGAAGTTGTCGGAGCATTGCCTTTAAACGGAGGTGCATACAATGCTCTTTTAAATACAACAAGCAAAGGCGTTGCATCTTTTGCAGCAACCTTAACTTTGTTATCATATATGGCAACTGCTGTTATTTCCGCAAATGAAGCAATACATTATTTGCATCACTTAATTACCTCAATGCCAATAATTGCCGGAACAATAGGATTATTAACATTTTTTGCAATTTTAACAATAATTGGTATTACAGAATCAGCAAAACTTGCAATTGGAATATTTTTATTCCATTTATTTTCATTATTTGTATTATCTGCTTTTATTATTTATTATTTAACTCAACACGGCTTTAGTCAGTTTTTTGCAAATCAACATGCACCTTTACAAAACGGTAGTATAACAATGGCAATTTTCTTAGGCTTTGCAGCATCAATGCTTGGAGTTTCAGGATTTGAGAGTTCTGCAAACTTTGTAGAAGAGCAAGAAAAGGGTGTATTTCCAAAAACCTTAAAAAACATGTGGATAGTTGTATCTGTGATTAATCCATTGATGGCAATATTTGCATTAGCAATATTTTCAATTTCAATATTACAAAGTGATAAATATCAAAATACTCTACTTATTGAAATGGGACATCATGTTGGAGGAAGTTGGATTGCAACAATGATTGCAATTGATGCATTTTTAGTTTTAAGTGGTGCCGTTTTAACTAGTTTTGTTGGTGTAAGTGGCTTACTTGAAAGAATGACCCTTGATAGAATTATGCCAAAATTTTTCTTAAAGAAAAACAAGCGAGGTAGCTCTTACAGAATAATAATAATGTTCTTTTTATTATCAGTATCTGTTTTATTAATAACAAAAGGAGATGTTAAATTACTTGCAGGCGTTTACACTATTTCATTTTTATCAGTAATGACTCTTTTTGGTATTGGTAATATTTTATTAAAAGTTAGAAGGGCAAAACTTCCTAGGCCAGAAAAAGCATCATGGATAGCAGTGCTATTAGCAATAACAGCAGTACTTATAGCCTTGACAGGTAATATTTTAATGAAACCTCAAGGAGGAAGACCAAGTAATTTATCTGTATTTTTAACTTATTTTATTCCATCTATGATTTTTATTATAATAATGCTCACAAGAACAGCACTTTTAAAGTTACTACTAAATTTTATACACTACTTATTTGACCCCATTAAAAACACAGTTTCTTCTCTTGATAAAAAAATATTAAATACAATAGATGAAATAAATAAACAACAATTTGTATATTTTACAAAGGGTGACAATATATCAATGCTTAATAAAGTTATGTTGTATATTAAAAAAAATGAGCATACTAAAAAAATAAAAATAGTACTAGTAAAGAATGCAAATAACACTATTCCTCCAAATTTTGAATCTGAAATTGATGTATTAGATAGAGAATATCCTGAAATTAAAATTGAACTCGTTATTATGGATGGCGAATTTACACCTGAATTAGTAAGAGAACTCTCTGAGAAGTGGAATATTCCTATTAATTTTATGTTTATTGGCTCTCCAACAGATAAGTTTTCTTATAAAATAGACCAATTTGGTGGAGTTAGATTAATCATTTAATCCTATGAAAAAGCACCTCTTCAAAAAGTTTTTATACCTTAACTATAGCCGATTTAATAAAACTCAAAAATGGAGACAGGAACATATTACAAGATATGGCTATATACTAATTATATTCTTATTTATCACTGCTTTAATGGGTTTAGATATAAATAAAAAGCCTAGTTACTATGTATTTTCAATTTTATTATCAACTTTGATTATCTCCATAATCTCATCAAGATTTTTTAATTCTAAACTAATGTTAAAAAGAGTTTTACCTAAATATGGAACCGCAAATCAAACTTTAATTTATGACTTAAAAGTAAAAAACTTAAAAAACAAGGAAGAAATATCAATTTTCTATAAAGATAAATTTGTTAATTCTCTTCCTAGTGTTGAAGAATTTATTAATATCCCTGAGCCGAATGAAAGAAAAAGAAATATATGGGATAGAAATTTATTATATTATAGATGGCTTTTTTTATTAAAGAAGAAAAGAAATGTTAAAACTAAATTAATAGAACTTCCTAGAATCCCAGCTAATAAAGAGATAATCACTAAAATTAAAATTCTGCCAACAAAAAGAGGAATACTTAAATTTGAATTATCATTATTAAATAAACCTGATATTTTTGCTATGTTTAAAGGAGCTAAATATTTATTAAATGAAGATAAAATACTTATTTTGCCACAAAGATATTTATTAAACTCTCCAAATTTGGACTCAAGAAAGCTAAACAGTGGCTTAAACACTGAATTTTTATCAGTAATAGGTCATGGAGATGAATTTTTCGCATTAAGAGATTACCGAAACGGAGATTCAATAAAAGATATACATTGGAAATCATGGGCGAAAAAGGGTAAACCTATAGTTAAAGAGTATCAAGAACATTCTTTTTTTAGAAAAGCACTAATATTAGATCCATACTCTAATAATGAAGATATTTTTGAAATTGCTGTATCACTAACAGCATCATATATAGCACCCTTAAATAATAAATCATCAAATATTGATAAAATATTTATAAATACCTACTCAGCAAACATAAAAAACAATAAAAACCAAATACTAATGTATTTAGCTAAATTACAAAAAAAAGATGATAATTTTAAATTTGAAAAAATTAAAAAAAACTTAAAAACTATAACAGGAACAATAGTAATTTTAAATAATTTAGATAACAATAGAATAGAGTTTTTAAACCATTTAAGTTCCCTGGAAATTGAAACATATATAATATTAATTACAAATTTAAATTCAAATAAAGGATACAAAAAAATAATAAAATCCCATAAAATAAAAGTAATTAACATTAACAATTTAGAAATCGAATTAAAAAAGCTACAATAAAATACTCTTTATTTGGTTATAAAATCTAAATTAGTTAAATCCAAATCTTGAAGCATTCCCATAATATCTACCACATACTTATATGGAGTATCTTTATCTGATTTTATTAAAATAAGCTCTTTTTTACTTTCATTTTGCAAAATATCCTTTAATTTTTCAAGTGTTGCTTCTTTTTTATGAAAATAATATTTGCCTTCTTTATTTATTGAAATAACTATTCCATCATTTTTTTTAAACTCTTTTGCAGATTTAGAACTTGCTAAATCTAAGTTTATAGTTCTTTCTTTTTGGAATGTTGTAGTTATTAAAAAAAAGATAATCAATAAAAAAACAACATCTACCATTGGAGTTAAATCAATAACTACATCATCTCTTGAATTTCTTTTAGATTTACCCCTTAGATTCATCTTTTAACTCAATAACATTAAATAGTTTATCCTCTAAATCTAACACTAAATTATCTATTCGACTATACAAATATTTACTTCCAAGTAATGCAGGAATAGCAACAATTAAACCTGCTGCAGTTGTAATTAAAGCTTTTGAAATACCATCAGACATAAATGTCGGGTCTTGCTGAGAATATATAAATTGCCTGAAAACAGTTATCATTCCACTAACCGTTCCAAGTAATCCCATAAGTGGTGATATTACCGCAATAATAGAAATTATAGAAATATAGCTTTCCATTTTTTTTACTTCTCTTTTACCTTTTTCATCGGCAATATCCCTTAAACTTTGCTTATTTTTATGCCAGTTATTCAACAAGATACTAACCAAAATAGAAAATGATTGTTTGTCTTCATGTTTTACTAATGTTTTAGCTTCAGAAAGCTTATTTTCCTTTATTAAATCATATAAATCATCATAAAGTTTTTCCGAGGCGATATTTTTTTCTCTTAGAAATATCAGTCGTTCAAGAAATATAGCCAGTGAAATAACAGACCCTAAAATAATAGGAATCATTAAAATTCCTCCCTGACTTATAAATTCATATAATTCTTTTATCAAAACCTATCCTTTTAAATTTAAAATTTTTCTTGCTTCCTCAACAGTTGCCACACTTCTGCCTGTAATAGGTTTAAGTTCATTAACTATACTCACCATTTTTTTCACAAGAGCTGCATTTGACGGAGTTAAAACACCTTTTTCTAAAAATATATTATCTTCCATACCTACTCTGACATGCCCTCCAAGCTTTATAGCTTCTTTTGTAATTTCAAATTGAGCCCTTCCAATTCCAGCCACACTCCATGTTGAATTTTCAGGAAGTAATGGCAACATATACTCTAATGCCTCTTTACTCGCCCTGACACCACCCCTTACTCCTGTTACAAAGTCAAAATGCAAAGGAGCTTCTATATAACCCTTTTTTAACAAATATATTGCATTATCTATCATTCCTGTATCAAAAACTTCAATTTCAGGCTTTACACCATAGTTTTTTAATTTATTTGCAATTTCTATCATCTGTGATTCTGTATTCATAAAAACTTCATTACCAAAATTTAAACTTCCTGTTGATAATGTTCCCATATCAGGTTTATTTACAAGCCCTTGAGTTCTTGTTGCTATATCCATTCCAACAGCTCCACCTGTTGAATACTGAATAATAATATCACATTTCTCCTTAATTAGCTCTGTAACTTTTTTAAAAATATCCTTATCTTGACTTGGCATCCCCTTTTCATCTCTTACATGTAAATGAGCCATACTTGCCCCTGCAAGATAAGATTGATAAACATCCTCTGCAATTTCCTCTGGTGTAATTGGAATATGTGGTGTATGTTCTCTTAAAACTTCTGCTCCAACAGCAGCAACGGTAATAATAATAGGTGTATTTTCCATAATTGTCTCCTAAAAATTTAGGAGTTTATGATATATTAATTTGAAAATAAGTTCAAGTAAAATTAACTTTTAGGAAGTCTTACCATAAATATAGCTCCGTTTTCATCTTTATTGTTTAAAGCCCAAACTTCACCTTTATGTGCTTCTACTATTTTTTGGGAAATAGCTAGCCCTAGTCCTGCACCCTTTATTGAATCTTCCTTTGTACGACTACCTTGTATAAAACTATTAAAAATAACATTAATATCTTTTTTATCTATTCCAGGACCTTCATCTTTAATTAAAATAGTAACCAAAGTATCACTTTCATTTATTTTTATAAATATGTTTCCGTTAGTTGGACTAAATTTTATTGCATTTGATAATATATTTAAAAAAACCTGTTTTAATCTCTCATAATCAAATAATAAATCAACACTCTTTTCATATTCAAAATGTATTTTAAGCTTTTTTTCAAAAGTAAAAACTTCTAACTCAGAAATTGATTCATCTATTAATTCAACTAAATTATTATTTTTCATATTATATTCTATTGTACCGGCCTCAAGTTTTGCAATTCTTAACAAATCTTCAAGTAACTTTAATAAGCGTTTGCCACTTGCATTGATATTATTAAAGTATTTTAATAACTTTTCTTTACTTAAACTATCAATTCTTTTTATTCCCATTGAAGAATAACTTAATATTCCATTCATTGGTGTTCTAAGTTCATGGGAAATACTTGCAAGAAAGTTTGTTTTTGAATTACTTGATTCTTCTGCAAGTTCCTTGGCTTTAATTAATTTTTTCTCAATTTCAGTTCTTTTAATTATTTCTATTTTCAAATCATTATTCTTTTTTTCCAATTCTTTAGTTCTCTCCTTAACCTTCTTTCTTAAATGAACTTGATAATATAACAAACCAATTATCATAAAAACAATAATAAGAATAACTTTCCAAAATAAAGTATAATCAAACTCTTTATTTATCTTTTTATTAACCCACTTATCATAAATAATATCATGTGTTTTATTAGAAATTTCCTTTAATTTTTTATTTAAGATATTAAGCAGAATTTTATCATCTTTTCTAACAGCAATACTTAAATTATATTTAGATTTAAGAAATCCTGCAATTTGTAGTTTATTAAATCCATATTTATTTTTATAATATGATAAAATAGGTAGTGTTGTAATCGTAAAATAACTATCTCCACTTAAAACATCTTCAAAAGAATCTAAATAAGTCTTTGTTTCTTTTATTTCTATATTTGGATATTTATTTTTCAATTTATGAATTAAACCAGAGCCTCTTTTCCTACACATTTTTTTATCTATTATTGAATCAATATTTTTTACTAATTGCTTATCATTTCTAGTAATTATTGCTAAATCATACTTTAAATATGGCAAGGTAAAATTAGCATAAAGTTCTCTTTTTTTAGTTTTGCTTGCACTTGGTAAAATATCACATTTTCTTTCTTTTAAAAATTTCTGTGACTCACTCCATGATGAAGTTTCAACAAATTCATATTCAATTTTTAATTTCTCCTGAATAATTTTTAGAGTATCTATAGAAATACCTTGAGGTTCGTTATTAGCCATAAATTCTACAGGAATCCAATTAGGATTTATACATATCCTAATAACTTTTTTGTTTTTAAGATATTCCTGCTCATCATCACTTAAAATAGTTTGTAGTTTATTATCAAAAATAAAATCATCTATAGTTTTTTTAGTTTTTATTTTATAATCCTTTTTAAATAATTCTAATTGCCTGTTTAAAAAATTAATATCAATTGAACCTATCTCATAAGCATAAGGTAAAATTAATTTTTCTATTTTTCTGGCTTCATTTTCAAGTACATCATAACTTAAATCCTTTCTATATTTTTTTCTTATAATATTAATAATTTCTTTTTTATGGGAAAAGGCATATTCCCAACCTTTTATACTCGCTATTTTAAAAGCCTGTGTTCTTTCTGAATGATGTTTGATTTCATTTTTAGAAGTAAATAATTCCAAGAGTAAGTTATAGACCCCATAATCACTTGGATCTATAATATTATATTTAACACCTAACTTATCTAGCTTATATGGTTCATCAGAAATAAATGCAGCAATCGCATCTACTCTACCATTTGCAAAATCATTTACACTATAAGTATGCTTTACTAAAATCAGGTTATCTGTATTTACTCCCTGTGAATTAAACATATATTTGAATCTTAAATCGAAATCCTTTTTAGTATCTGTCATGATTTTTTTACCAACTAAATCTTTTGGAGACTTAATATTAGGCTTTACTACCAAAACCATTGCAGAACGCTTGAAATAACTTGAAATGAGCTTAATTGACTTACCTTGTAAATATGATAATAAAATACTAGAACTATAAACTCCGTAAGTTGCTCTACCCTCTAGAACTTCTTTTTCAATATCAGTACCAAAGTTAAATTCCCTGATATCAACATCAAGTCCAACTTCTTTATAAAATCCCTTTTCTTTAGCAGCAATAAATCCAGCTGATTCGAATTGATATTTCCAATGCAATTGTAGTGAAACTTTTTGTACATTCTTAGAAAAGAGTAAAGTTGTAATTAAAAATAGCATTATGAATTTCATTATTGAACTACCATAAAGTGTTATTAATGATAATATTTAAATATAAGCCAAGTCAATCTTTTAGATTAAATTCTAAAAATCTTGTCATAATATCGCCATATTCATTATAACTTTCTTTTAAGAATATTGCAGAGGCTCTAAAATATTTATTTTTATACTTAAAAAAATAAAATCTTTTAACATTAATAATTTTTAACTTTTTATCAACAATCATTTCAAATTTTATTAAATTTACATTAATTTTATTTATTTTAATTACAACATTATCAAAATTAATAATTTTTTTATCTTTAGAGTCAAAATTAATAATCTTTGAATTTATATTTTTAGAACTTAAGTAAGTATTTTTATCAATTTCTTCAAAAATAAATCTTGATGAAAATAAATCCTGATAAAAAAAATTACCCCCCTCTTTCGTTTTAATCCAAGCATCAGGAATTTTAAATTTAATATTTGAAATATTTATATTTTTGGTAAATTTAATATTTTGAGGATAACTTGTTTTAATATTTTTATATAAAAACACAGTACCATAAATTATAATTATTATTGCTAGAGTATCAAATATTTTAAACAAAAATTTATTTTTAATTTTATACAAAATATAAGTTAAAAAGCCACCAGCAATTAATCCCCCCATATGAGCATAGTTATCTATATTTTTAATACTTAAGCCAAAAGCAATATTAATAACAATAATAAAAACCACATCTTTTAGTATCTTTTTTCTTAATTCGTTATTTATCTCATCTTTTAAAAGCCAAACGATAGAAAATAATGAACCAATAAGAGCAAATATCGCTCCACTTGCACCAACAGAATTTTGTTTAGCTAGAAAATAACTACTCGCTGATGCTAAAACTCCACCAATAATAAAAATAGATAAATAAAAACTTCTTGTAATCGCAATTCTTTCAATAAACATACCTAAATAAAAAAGAGCAAAAGCATTCATCAATAAATGCATCCAATTAGCATGTAAAAATATAGAGGAAAAGAATCTAAAATACTCCCCATGATAAACTAGTTCATAAAAATTACCACCATATTTAATTAGATTAGATTGTAATTTTATAGGATTTGAACTATTAGTTATTAAAAACATTGTTATTATTATTAACATTAAAATATAAGTAATATGAGGAACTAATCTTTTAATTATTACTTTATTGTTTAAGTTATTTGTATTTGAAGAAATCTTAGTTTTTTCAGTATTGTCAGCAATGGTTTTTAAGAAATATTCAATTATTCCATATTCATATTTAAATGCTCTAAAATCAGCAGTCAAAATAAATAACATCCTAAGTCTTTTTTCTATATCATTCTCATTCTTACCATTAGAACTTATTATTATATTTAAAATTTTTTTAGCCTCTAACTGGGGGTAAAATAAAAATATGAAATAAATAATTATAGAGATACCAAAAGTAATTTGATTAATAGAAATATAATTTATTACAAGTAATAAATTATATGCTAGTATAAAAGATAACTGAAGACCTCTTAATGAAATTAATTTTTTAGGAAATAGTAAAAATCTATAGGCTATAGATGAAATAAATAAATAAACAGCAATAATTTTAATATCAAGCATTATTTTGCATACTTATCAACAAGTTTTAATAGTTTACCTTTTGACATTGCTCCAACAACTTTTTCTACAATTTCCCCATTTCTAAAAATAATAATAGTCGGTAAAGCTCTAATTTGATATCTTGTTGCGATTTCTTGTTCTTCGTCAGCATTTAATTTTACAAATTTAACTTTTCCGTCGTATTTTCCTTCAACTTGTTCTAAAACTTTACCTATCATCTTACAAGGCACACACCAAGTTGCCCAAAAATCAACTAAAACAGGTATTTCTGAATTTATTACATCATTTTCCCATTCATTTGTTATAACATGCTTTATTGTCATATATCCTCCAATTAAAAATTCAATAAAACTTTTCACTCAACTTAATATATTCATATACCCAAAAAAATCAATAATTATTTTAAATAATTTTAACTAA
Organism: bacterium; assembly: GCA_027064085.1. Taxonomy (GTDB): domain Bacteria; phylum UBP6; class JAFGXH01; order JAFGXH01; family JAFGXH01; genus JAMOQH01. Next base: position 20,383 of record JAMOQH010000160.1, read on the forward strand.
ATTAAAATTAACAATATCTGCAGAAATCAACTTAAATTCAATTCCTTCTATTTTCTTGTTATAAAATTTTTTATTTTTTATTTTATGTAAATGTCCAAAAACAACAAAATCAATAATATCTTTTTGTTCTATTATTCTGTCTAAAAACGGAGTTGATGGAAACTCTGCAGTGAAAGGAGGATAATGCATCATAAAAACAACTTTTTTTATATTTTTATATTCATTTAATAGTTTTCTTATGGATAAAACACATAAATCAAATCGAACAAGCTCTTTATTATACTTTTTTTGAGCATCATCATCTAAATTATCATTAAATTCCCAACCTCTAACTCCAGAAATAATATAATCTTCAAACACCATTGCATTATATTGTATAAGCTCAATATCAAAGTTCTTTTCTCTAAAATAATGATTTATTTTTTTTAATGATGCCCACCAATAATCATGATTTCCCTTTAATAAAACTTTTTTTCCCGGTAAATTACCAATAAATGATAAATCCTTATCTGCATCACTTAATTTTAATGCCCATGATAAATCACCAGGCAATAATACTAAATCATTATCAGTAACGTTCTTAATCCAACTTTCTTTTATAATATCTTCATGATTATTCCAACCAAACTTATTCATTGATTTCTCAGGATTATTAAAAGAAAGATGTAAGTCAGAAATTGAAAATATTGCCATTAATTATTCAGCTTCTAACCTAATCAGTTGATTTGGTGAGTTTACAGATGTATTTAAGATTCTTATATTGGCTTTAATCCCTGATTCTCCATTATGACAAACTGATAATCCAGTAATACAATTTCCATTTCCTGTATAATCCCCAGGTATTTTAGCAGGAACATTTAGTTGCTCTAATTCAAAATACTCTAGCGCAAGCCCATCTCCTTCTAGCTTTAAATCAGAAATAATCAAAGAATCTTTACCAATATTACAAATATTTATTAAGGTTCTTGTGTCAAGGCCTGGTGTACATTTTTTAACAAGTAAATTTTTTATATTTTCAGATTTTGTAATATAATCACTTTGTGACTTCATTGCTTCATTTACTTGTAAGTTAGCAACGAAATCTAGGGCAGTAACATTAATTTTCTTAACGCTATCATCTCCTTCCATATTAGAATCAACCTCTATTGTAGCTTTTTTAATTCCATCATCTGTAGGTATTAGAATTATTTTTACTTTCACTGCTTCATTCTTTTTTAGAAGAATTGGATATGTTACTTCATTGTATAAAGTACCTCCAATTTCTTCAATAAAATAATCTAATGGTTCTGCAGATTTATTAAAAAATACATTAGTTACTTTTAAATCACCCTCTCCTATATTTTTTATTTCTAAATATTGGGGATTTGATCTTTCATTTTTAAATAAATCACTATCTTCAAAAGAAATATTAGTTGGATTTAGCTTTATTAAAGGTAACTTACCTGTTCCTGCATCTGAAGAACATGAAATTATAAAATAACTTAAAAACACCATCATAATTACAAAAATCTTTTTCATTTTTTCTCCTAATCTAAATCATCATCTAATAAATCATCATCTGATAAATCATCATCTTTTTTATCTTCTTTTTTATTTTCTTTTTTATCTTTAATATCTTCATTCATTAAATCATCACCAAGCTTTTCATCCTCTTTAATTGAACCAAGCTCCCCAATCTCATCATCTTTACTTTCAACTTTTTCAGATTTTCTTCTTCTATTTACCTTATAACTAATTGATTTAGCTTCAGATTTATTTTTTTGTTTTGATTTAAGATATGATAAATAAATTTTCATATCTTTCTCGTATGATTCATTATAATAAACAACATCCCCATTTCCTTCCATTGTTCCTTCATACCATGATTCAGTACCATCTATTTCCTCAAGCGGGTCTCTTGCGAAGGAAAAAGTAGAAAACATAAACATTAACAAAACTGTTAAAAATAATTTCATCATAAGAAACTCCATAAAACTCTATGTATTATATACAAATAATAAAAAATATTCAACATTTTTTAAGAATCTGCTAAATAATAAAAAAAAATGGGGTAACGATAGACTTAATTGTAACTCTATTTTAAAACTCATAAGCTTTTAGCCTTATCATTTCATTTTCATAAAATTCTAAATGTCTAAATGCATCATTTTCAGTATCATTATCAAAAATCTGTCCAATTTCATCAAAATGGTCTGCAAAAAGCATTCTTATATGTTCTCCCCAAATCATTGAGTATGTAGGAACTACCCCATCATTATCTCCATATTTATTTGTTAAAATAACATGACTTGTGGCAAGTAATATATTAACCCTTTCCCCCTCACTTTCATCTTGACAGGTAAATTGCAATATTCCACATGTTCTTGAAGAATAAGACCAATATTTAACAGTATTTTTATTTGGATACTTAGGATTGAAAATATTTTCAGCATACTCAGGAGAAAAATCTTGAACGGAGACTAAGTTTTCCCCTGGAATACCAATTCCATGATGCGGAGTCCCTATAGTTGTTAAACTAGCAACAACATCTGCATAGCCTAATCCTGATATTAAAATTCTAGAATCAAGCCCTCCTTGACTATGTGCAATTAAATTAATTTTTCTAGCTCCAGTTTGTTCTAAAATCTTGTCTATTTGAGTAGCAAGTTGATTTGCTCTATCTTCTGATACATCTATGGGATTAGTATGAGGAGTAAAAACTAAATATCCCTTTTCTGTTAAAGTATCTTTTACTCTCCAAAAATAATCAGCTATACCAAAATAATTATCTGTTCCTGCGTATCCATGAACTAAAATCACAGGATATCTAGTTGAATTTAATTTACAATTTTCTATGCAACTAGCTTTAATTTTATATGAATTTGTAGTAAATACATTGTTTCTTTCTATTAATATTAAATGCTCTCCACTTTGATTAGACCTAAAGTTGAAATCAATTTTTCCGTTATTTGACATATTACTTAAAAATAATGGAGTAAAACTAGTTTTACTCAAAAAATGACTATCATATATAAATACCTTTGAATTACTAGGTAAATCTCTTAATTCAATATGCCACTTTTGATTTTTAGGAATTACAAAAATTTGCCCTACCTGCTTACAAGATGGCATATCATAAGTTTTAAATTCATTGGTTAATGTTAAATCTTCATTATAAAATGTATCCCAACAATGATGTTCATTTACACATATATTATTTTTACTACAAAAAGAAGTATTTTCTATACACTCACCTAAAACACAATTTTCATTTTCTGCACAATTAACATTTTTACATAAATTAACACATTTTAACTTGTCATTTTCTAAATTTCCATAACCCCAATCACAAATGCACTCTGAACTCCCCTCTTTTACTGCACAAGAACCATTTATACAATTAATTCCATAACAAAAATCTTTTTTACAACTCAAACTATCTGTATAATAGCCATCATCACAATTACAGGTTGTTTCTCCATCTTTTATTACGCAACTACCCTTACCGCAAGCTATTCCGGCACATAAATTTTCACTTACACACCTTAGTCCACTTCTAATAAATCCTTTTTTACACTCACAATATGGTTTATTATCTGTAACTGTACAAAATCCTCCATTGTCACAAGTTATATCTTTACAAAAGTCGGTACTTGGCATACATTCTTTAGATTCAGGGTCACAATATTCGCCTTCAGAGCAACCTTTATTTGTTTCACAAGTTGTAAAAACACATTTAGGATCATTGTGGTCGTAACATTTGGGCTTTTCTGTTGCTATAGAGCAAGAACTGAATGATATACTAAATATTAAATATAATATATTCAATAAATAAATATTATTTTTCTTTAATGATTTCAGATAGATTAACATAAAAACCTCTTTAAACTTATTATTAATATAAGATATATATATCAAAAAATAAAGATTTTTCAATAATTTATTAGGATAGAAGGATTTTTAAGTAAATTCTAAGTTAAGTATAAGTCTAAAGAATTATAAATAATGTAAGGGGCTAAGCCCCTTACATTATTTATAATGATGATAAAATCCTCTAATTACATCCATTTTTTCTATTTCACTAGAATATTGCCATTCTGCATGTCCACCTTCTTGATACATTTTTCTAACATGCTTAACTAATTCCCAGCCAAGATTAAATTCATTTACTGAATTATCATGGAAGTTATTATATTTTAGAGCAAAATATGTTCTGTGTGTGCTTGGATCAGTAACGGTAATATAATCTGCAGTAGCTTCATTTGTTCCATCATACTCAGTTAAAGTAGCAAAATCAGGTTGATAATCTTCTCCACTTCCAACAACACCAATTCTTGCACTATCATATAATGAAGATGTTAACCATGTAGTTTGGAACATTGCAGGAATAACCCAACCACTATATAACCTAGTTGTATATTGAATATCAGGATCTACATATTCTTTAGTTTCATTTTCAAAATCTTGTTTTTCTTGTTCTGTTAAAAACACTGCTTTTCTACCCTTAAAGGTTCTAGTACCATCTTGATTAACTACAAAATATGGACCAAAAGATTTTGGTGTTTCGCTATAAATACCACCTAACACTGTTTGTACTTCAGCAGGATACAAGGTATATAAACTAATTGCATATTTTTTAAGTACACCACCAAAACTTTCACCTCTTGGTACAAATAAAGGATTACTCATACCTATCATAGCATAAATTTTATCATATAAAACACCTTGAACAGCAGCTTTATAATAATAGTAATAACCTAAATTAGGATCATAAGAATCGGATTCATATTTAGCATGAGGACCAGGATAAATTAAAGTTTGACCTTGATTTTCTTCTGGTTCAAAATCATAAACAACTCTATCTTGAGTATATAAATTACTATTTGCATCATAAACATAAACACCAGGATCTGCTGTCTGTAAAGTATTTGCAAATAAATTCATAATATTTTTTGTACCCATAATAAAATGCTCACCTTTTGTAGAGTCAGTTATAAAACTACTATCATGTCTTTTTATATATGACTCATATACTGCATATTTGAATTGAGTATCAAATTGATTAAATCTACGATATGCACCAACAATGTAACCCCATAAGTTCATACCAAACAATGCTCTACCACTTTTAAAGTTTCTGATATAATAGTAATCATCATATAAGCTTATTCTTGCCTTTGTTCTTTCATAAAAATCTGCACCTTCAACAAAACGGTAACACTTCCAATCTGTTCCAACTTGTTCATCACTGCAGAAATCAATAGGAACTTCCAAGTTTTCAATACACTCACCTGTATCAACTGAGCAAAAAGGCTTAGAAGCATCTGAACAATCAGAATTTGTTAAACATTGAACACATTCACCATGTTTATTACAAATACCACCATTACATTGCTCATCTTTTGTACATAAAGCATCATCATAAGTAGTTAATTGAGTCCACTTTCTAGATCTCATTGCATTTTTTAAATCTTCAGCACTTGTAGTATTTGGATCAAAATCCCTTTTCAATAAATAAGGAACTTGAGTATAGTGATAATCATCTGACTTTAATTTATCATAAGAATCTAAATCATAACCACTTCCATCAAATACCATTAATTGATTACCATAACCATAATGAATTGCAGCATAATCATATAAACCTGGGCCTTTTAAGCTTGAGTTTGCTCTCATTAAATAATCCATAATAGATGTATATTGATTTTCTCTCAAACCTTGTTCTAACATTGCTTTAGTTGGAGCTCTTTTGTATTCTGGTTCTAATCTATTTGAACCAGCTTGTGCTAATTTTAAGTCCCAATATTGGTTAAAATAGTTTAAAGCATCAGAAGAAGAATGATAATTATGACGAAGTCCCATTGTATGACCAACTTCATGTAAAGTTGTTGAAAAGAAAATATTCTTTCTAATATTTTCTCTAATTTGCTCTCTTGTCATTCCACTATCTTTTAATTTCTTAGCATAAGAAAGCATAGTTTGATCATTAAAACTATTTAACATAACTGTATTTTCAGCCAGTTTTTTCTTAAATTCGTCTTGTTTTTCTAACTTTTTAATATTGATAATATCAAAAACTGACATTTTATTAAAAGCATTACTATCAAAAACTCCATTTTCATCAATAAATTGACCTTTAAAACCTGATTTTAAAGCATTTGTAGATAATAAACTATCAAGTTCTGTTCCTTTTAGTTCTTCCAATCTATCCGCAGCAGAAATAGTTTTTGTAAAATCACCATTTCTTAAGAAATTAGATATTTTGTCATAATTTTTAACCATATCTTGAGACATTGTTTTATCATGATTAATAACCAATGATTTCGCTTCTGTTGAAATATTCAAATTTTTAATATAATCCTCTAAGTATTTACCACTTGTATAATCAAAAATATCAATATCTCCATTTAATAAATCAACAAGATCCATTACATAACTAACATAAGTTTCTACTGCATTTCCATAAACAAAAGCATTTGCTTGGAAGATCTCACCGGTTTCACTATCATCAGCAGCTGGTCCATAACCTAAAGGGGAACTCAACTGAGGATTAGCTATCCAATAAATCATACTGTATCTTAAATCACCAATTTGAGGATTAGTTCCCTCTTTTCCACAATATTCAGGATCACCTTTTTTAACAGGGTTATTAGGACACAAAACAAAAATATCAGGTAAACTAGTTAAATAAGGTTTACAAACTTCATCTTTTGTTAATCCAAGAGCAGTACTTCCATCACCAAAGTATTCACCATTAACTTTTAAATACTCTTCATTAAAATCAACATCCATACCTTTAGATTTAGCCACAGTTGATTTTAATATTCTATTCCAAGAACAAACAACTTTTTGAGCTTCATCAACTAAGTCAGCAGGAAAAGTATCATTTAAATAGTATACTATCTTTCTTGTTTTTCTTTCAGCAATAGATTTATTAGCATCACCTTTTTGCCAGATATTCCATCTATTTATCAAATGTAAATCTTCTCTTTGAGAAAACCCTTTCCAACGATCATATTTATATCTATCTGTTCTAAAAAAACCAAATTTAGCAAATTTCACATCATTATAACTATGTGCCTTATAATCATTTTTTAAATCTTTTTTTAGAAAAGAAGTTCTATATTTAATTCGTTGACCTAAACAATCAAGATGTTGAGCTGAATATAAGTAACAATAAGGGTATTTATTGTCCCCCCAAGTAAAAGTTTCGGGTTCAGAAAATATCATACCAACTATATCAATATAATCTTTTGATACTTTAGGAGCTTCTTTAGAATCTTCATCTGTTTCGGAAACATAAAAAGAAATTGAGCTTGATGGTATTTTAGAAATTGTACCATATCTAAAATCTTTAACTAGATTTTTTGACCAATCAACTCTCATGTATTTTCTTTCCCACCAATTTTTATCAGAAGTATTTTCTACTATAACATTAGTTTCTTCTCCAGTTGAAGGGTTGTACTGTCTTTGTACATCAAAATGAGATTTAATGGCATAAACAGCAACAGGTGCACCATAATAAATTTCATTACCATTAACATCTTTTTCTACTAAATACTCTTCACTTCCATCTACCCAATCATGAGCTCTATGTGCATAAAGATAACTCTCTGTAATTCTCCATCTGATTAACTCAGTTGAACCTTGTTGTCCAATAAATGAGAAACCTGTAGAATAAGGAACATCAATAACAGTATTTCTCATATACCACTCATCTTGTGAGTTAAATAATTCTTTATCAATTCTATCTGGTTGTGTTCTATCAATATCGCCCATATCTTGAGCACAAGATGCGAAAAGTAAAATCACAACAAATAATAATAAATATTTCTTCATATTCCTTCCTCCTAGTAGTCAGGGTGTTTAAAATAGAACATCATTTTAGTGATCAGATCGATATAATCTCTCTTCTCTCTTAAAAGTTTACGAGCATTATCGAATGCATCGTATTTTGCACTATCATTTGGTGTTGCATCGTAATCAGCTTTAGCTGAGTTATAATTATCACTTAAAACTTTAAAATCTTTTAATAACTCATATCCAATAGATATTTTAGCTAAACTAGTATTTGAAAGAGTTTGTTTTGCATACATATTAACAGCAAAATAAGTTCTTTTACTTAAAGGATCTACAACAGCAACAGTACTATCTTGCCACTTAGCTCTAGCCGTTGCTTCATCTCCACCAAAAGAGGAGATAACAGTATTTTTAATTGGATCTTCTAAATCATCAAAATCAGTAGGAATAAATGAATTACCACTTGCAATAACATTGATTTCCATTGATTTTTCAAAATCAAAACGAGTTACATCTGTAAAATATGAAAACCCTAAAACAATAGCATAATATTTAACATAAAATGGATTTTTAGCTTTTATATATTTGAACTCAGTACTATGTTCTTTAAATAATTGATCATTTGCATTTGCAACATCTTCACTAAGTAGTCCTGAACCTAAAGCATTTTCATTAAATAAAAGACCTAAAGGATTGTGATATTCATTATTATAAATAAAAGGAGCATAATATTGAGGCCTGTCTAAAATAATACCCGCCATTGTTCTCATTAAATCTTCTGTAAAAATAGAAGTATAAGCAATAGCATAAGATAACATATCAGCAGATGCATCAACACCCATAAAATTTGTATGTTCATCACCTAAAATAAACATTGCAAGAATTTTGTCATACCAAACACCTTGAATAACTGGAGTATAATAGTAACTATATCCTAAAGATGTATCATAAGATGATTCTTGATATTTACCAACCCCAAGAGGAACTTCTATTTCACCAGCTTGAGCTTGTTCATCCCAATTATTTAAATAATCTTTTGTTCTTGTTAACTCATATTGATTATCTGCATTTAGTGTATAAAAACCAGGGTCAATACTTCCTAATACTTTAGTAAAGAAATTAAATGACTCAAGAGCTCCAACTGTTAAGTCTTCACCATGATATCGAGCTGAATCACCTAAGCCCCAACCCTGATTATCTCTTGCAATAAGAGCTTCATAAACCCAATGTTTGAATTGATTTGCAATAAAATCAAGCCTTCCATAAATTCTTCTTTGATATCCATTACTATTTTCAGAAAAGAAGCTTTTACCTTTTTTGAAGTTAGTTATAAAATACCAATTATCAAAATATTCTTCTTGATTTACAATAGATTCGTACATATCAACACCCATAGCAAACCTATAGCATTTATAAGTTCCACTATGATATTCATCAGAACAAAAAGCATAAGGTACTTCAACTAAACCATCAGGGTTTCCATTATCATCATTTGCTCTATCTTTTAAATATAGAGAGGGATCATCTTTTACTTCTTGATCGTCTTTAGTGTATAGTACTGTTTTCCAGTCAACCCACTTACGATGACCATATAAAGCATCTAGGTTTTGTTCTTTATTTTTTACATAACTAGCACTAGCAGTAGCACCACCTAAGAATTTTAAAATACCAAATTCAACTCCATCAACATTATTATCATATAAAATTCTTGTATAATGTTGATTTTTATAAATGTCTCTAGCAATATTTACTTGTTTATCTCTATATTGCCATAATTGAGCACTGTCATTATCAAAAACTTGAATTTTATCACCATAAGCAAACATAATTGCAGCTTCATCATAACTTCCCAAGCCTTGAAAATCAGTATTTGCTCTTCCACCATAATCCATAATAGAAGTATATTGATACTCAACAATACCCTTTTCATTTTGTTCTTGAATTATATCTTTTGATTCAAGATATCTTGGCTGAACACCTTTTGTTGAATCTAATTGTGTAGCATCTCCAAGTCTTATATCCCAGTACTGAGGGAAAAAGTTCAAACTATCTGTATGAGAAGCAAAGTTATGTCTTAAACCTAAGTTGTGACCAACTTCATGAATTGTTGTTCCATAAAAAATTTCTTTTTGAATATATTGAAAAGCTTGTTCTCTTGTCCAATTATCAATAGTTATTTTATCAGCA
>JAMOQH010000161.1 GCA_027064085.1 bacterium
TTTTATTTACATATTCTTCCCAGCGAGTAAGCATAAAAAAACTTGAAGCAAAAATATCTATTCCACAGGTTATAGTGATTGGTGATTGGTGATTGGTGATTAGTTTATTTGTGCCATAAATTATAGGAATATTTTCTTCAACTATAAAATCATTATTTCCAAACTCTACTTTTTGAGGAATATTTTCCTTTTTTAAATATTCCAAATCTTTTGGACATTTATTAAAAAAATGGTCTTCTATTATTAACTTATTGCCGTTTTTTAAAATAATTTCATAATTTTTAGTATTTTTTATTTCTAGCCGATAATCAAGTCCTAAAAATTCATTTAATAGAATATCAACAATGTATTTTCTTTCTTCAATATTGTTGTTTGGAATGATAATCTTCATTTTAATAGCCTTTTTAAAAACTTTTGAATAAATTTTGGAACAATTTTTTTTAATAAAACAAACCCAATATAACAATACCCGTTTTCTATTATAAATTTATTAGCATTTTTTATATATTTTAAATTTTTTACAATGCTTATTAAATTATATTGCAAATAACGCTCTACAAAAACAATTTTTTTCGCTTTTTCAGTTTTATATTTAATACCCAATAAATAATATAAGAAATTCGCATTATTCATCAGCATAAATTCGATTGATGCCCAAAATTTTGCATTTATTTCCATAAAAACATAATCTTTTCTTTTATTACAATATTTAAATTCAACTAATCCCCACCCATCATAATTTAACTTTTTTAACAACTTCTTGGTATATTTTAATAATCTTTCATCATAAAAACTCTCTATCACAACCGCTGATCCGCCTTCTTCTGGATAACTAATAATTTCTTTATGTTGAAAAAAGGTAACAATTTCTCCATTTTTTGCCAAAAAACCCACACCATATGTTGAAGGAGTATTTATATATTCTTGGTATATAAGATTTGGATAACTTGGAATTTTATCAATATTTCTCGCTATTCCTCTTATTCCACCGCCATTTTCAAAATTTTCTTTATAAAAAATTGGGAAATTTACAATATCTTCCTTCTTACAAAATGTTTTTGGTATAGGAATATCTAAAGATTCAGCTATATTTAACATTTCCGGTTTATTATAAACAATAAGATTATGGTAAGAAAAAAATATTTCATTTTTATAACATAATTTTTTATAATTATCTGTTATGGAATAAGTACTTTTTGCTCCCATTGGAAAAATATAATCATATTCATTAAGTTCTATATTAGTAATATCACTAACAATTATTTCATCATAGTATTTTCTATTAATAAAAGCTCTTTTTTCTTCCAAAACTCCTATAATATAATAATCGCTATATTTTTTTATATATTTCGCAATAGCCAATGCCTGATTTGAATATGGTTCAAATATAAGAATTTTTTTCATTTATCTAACTCTACAACACAACAAATTCTTTCAGTATGTTCCCATTTTTGCAATTGACACAATTTAGGAACTAAAAATTCTGAAAAAGGATACATCACATTAGGAATTATTTTCTTTATTCTTTTTTTATAAAAAATATCTACCAAACCACCAAATTTTAATATTTTTATATTTTTATATTTTATTTTACTATCTTTCACTATCTGCAGAATTTCATTTTTATCAAAAAACCTAATATTATACAAATCATCATATTTTGATTTTTCTTTGAAAATCTTTTTAAGTTTTTGATTTTTAACATTATGAACAAATATAACAATATATTTTCGAGACACCCTTTCTTGCTCTTTTAACATTTTAAATATATCTTCATTATTATTAAAGCAAATAAAAAATCCATTATGAAATACTAAATCAAAACTATTATCTTTAAATGACAACCTAAAAGCATCTTCGATAGAATATTTTAATTTATCATTTGGAAATCTCTCTTTTTGCAAATATTTTATTGTCTTTTCATCAAAATCACTTCCAGTTGCCTCATAACCATTATATGCTAAATATCTACTATCTCTGCAACTCCCTCCAGCAATTTCTAAAACAGATTTAACATCTTTAAAATAATTTTTAATAAAAATTCCCACTCTTGGAGGAGATTTAAGATACTCATCTAAATGCTTTTGCCAAGTATTTTGCCAAAACTTTTTTTCATTGTTCATATTTACTCCTTATTACTTTTGCTGGATTTCCAACTATAATACTACCTTGTTTTAAAAAAGATTTAGTTACAACTGCTCCGGCTCCTATTACACAATCATCTGCTATTTCAACACCTGGCAATATTACTGCATTAGCACCTATCCATACATTATTGCCAATTTTTATAGGTTTACTTTTAACATGTTTACTATAATCATAAATATCATGATTAGCACCTATAATTTTTACCCCTGGAGCAATATATACATTATCACCAAATTCTATTCCATTCATTCCATTAATATAAATACCCGGCATCATTCCAGGAGTTGCTAAATATCCAGTTTTTATATTGCCACTCACTACTGATGTAAAATGAACAGGCCAAGGAATTTTTCTTGCTCCATTTATATTTAAAATTTTTTGAGGAATGATATATTTTACAGTAGCAAAGGCATTCCAATCAGACAATTCCTTTTTTTGAGGGTAAAAAACATATATTAACAATTTACAAAAAAAATAAAAAACCTTTCTTAAAAAATTTTTCATAATACACCTCTTGATAAAAAATAATAATAAACAATAAAAATTGCATATTCCACACCCATTAAAACCGAATAAATAATTAGAAATTTTTCTACATTTAAGTTAAAATAAGCAGAAAACATTATACTTAGAATAGATGTTATCATTAATACAATATTGATATATAATCCATTTTTGTTTTTTTCAAACACAACATTAACTATACTAAGAGTTGAACTTATAAATCTTATACAAAACCAGGGTACTAAAATCTTAGCATAACTACCGGCTATTTCCCACTCTTTACCAAATATAAATGCGAATAAATCTTCAACTATAAAATATAAAAGTGCAAATGAGGGCATTGCTATCATTAATAATTTTTTTAATGTAGAATTAAATGTTTTGATGGCTTTTCCAGTTTTATGCTTTTCTTTTGTGGCTTCTTCAAAAAATACTTGTCCAATAGAACCACCTATTAATGACGAAGGCATTCCAAGCATTCTTTGAGCTAAACTATAAAATCCCAAAGTTTTCACGCTGTAAAAAGATGAAATCAAAATATTTGTTAAATGAGTAGATAACATATTAGCTAAAACTGACCACATAGAAAACTTAGGAAAATCTCTATACCTTTTTCCTATTGCTATTATTTTAGCTTTTCTAATTCTCTCAAATAACTCTAATTTTTTAATATTAAAAAATAACTTCGTATTCGATATTATTTGAGAAAATATCTGTCCGCTAATAAGTCCTGCGGCTCCTGCTTTTATAAAACCTAAACTTAACTGTACTATTGCCATACCAATGGATTTATATACATTTGCCCTTGCTAATTCCTTATAATGTTTGAGCCTGTTATTAAAATAGTTTAAAAGATTAAAGCAGCCAATCAAAAATACACTCAAAGGCACAAAGTAAAGCCATGGGCTTATATCCTTGTTATTAAGCAACAAAATTATTTTTCCATGAAATAATATCACAATAACAAGCAAAAATAGACTCAAGCATAAATTGATAATAAATCCTAAAGCCATTATGTTTATAGCATCTTCATCTTTTCTTGGAAGCATTATTGCAAGTTCATACCTGCCGTTTGCTATACTTCCAAAAATAGATGTTATAGCTACAAAAAGAGCAAGCACACCAAAATCTTCAGGAGTATAAAGTCTTGTAAGAATAGGACTTATTGCAATAGGAATAGCCTGTGCAATAGTTGTGCCTGTCATTAGTGTCAACACATTTTTGGTAAATTCAGACTTTGGTTTTAGGTTGTTTAGTAATTTGTTATTCATAGTAATTAGTTATTTATAGTTATTTGTGGTAATTTATTGTCATTCATTGTTGTTTAGGTATTGTCTTTTTATTGAGTTTATGAAGTTATTTAGTTTTATTCCGAGTGTGTCTAATTTATCCTTTAGTAATCTGTATTTTTCTTTATCAATCAAGTTTCTATTTAGCAACAACTCTAACCAATGCTTTGATTCAAATAATGAGCCTCTTGCATTGTAATAAAATTTCATTGAATCTCTGTAATGATAACGGCCAAATCCTTCGGCTATATTTGCACCAATAGAATCAATTGACCTCAAAACTTGGTCACCCATATTAAATTTAAACTGTTTTGGCAATTGTAAATATATTTCCCAAATATCATTCGACGAACTCATAGCCAGCTTGTAAACTTCCAATTCTTCTAACCTCATCTCGTTTTCACCAACAACAAATAACAACTAATTACAATAAATAACTACGAATAACTATAAATAATCGTAAACTACAAAACAAACCTTCAAATATAAAACTTGACTTGTTTTCCTTTATATCCCACTTTATCACTCTATTACTTTACCACTTTACAATATATTGCTCATAAAAACTCTTCCTTTATTCTCCGCTCAAAAAAACTTCTTATTTCATTTAAAGATAGTTTTTTTATAGGTTTTAAATAATCCAGTTTCTCATCTTCAATATCATCTATAAAAATCAAAGCACTTATAAATAATTTTAGATTAATTCCATCAAGAATATTTTGCGATAAATCAAAAATCTTTTTTAAACTAAAGTTTTGAGCCAAAAAATACAAATCATAATAGTCTCTGTATTTAGCCCTTAAAAACAAAACATTAACCTTCATAATTGCAATTTGTTCTAATGTTGCAACATTAAAATTATCTATCTTTTTAGGTTTTAAAAAGCTCCATTTTGCATTAAAAAATGTAACCTTTACTTCATCTATAATAACATCTATCTGTTCATTGCTTATATTTACTATCTCTTTATTTTTAAAGTTTTTAATTAATTGTAATATTTTCTCTTTGTCAAAACTATTTTCATAGGTAAAAAAATCTAAATCTTTACTTAATCTATGACAAAGATGTAATGCTAAGGCGCTACCACCCACCAAAACAAAATTGTTCATATAATCATTTTTAATAAGCTCTTTTAATACTTTTCGAGCATTATTTAACAGACACTCTAACTTCAAATCTTCCACTATTTAACCCTTTAAAATAATTGCTCTCCACATCCATATCAAAGAATATTCTTGCTATCATAAGACTTACTTTTAAAAATCTGTTATCCCCTGCCATATTTTTAAGCCAAATTTCTTTAATCTTTTCTTTATCAATTTTTTTGAACAGTTTTACAATATCTTCAAAGTCCCCATATTTTAAAGTATGCTCAATTAAAGTAGCTTCATCTACTTTTGAATTTTTATTAATATTCCAAAAAATGTTATTCTTGGGCATCCATTAGCTCCTTGGCAATTTTTAGCCGCAGCCATTAATTCTTACCCTTTTTGCAGTTTCGCTTTCTTTATCAAAATAGCAAGACATAATATCTTTTATATTATGCTTTAACTCTTGCATTGTTTCTCCTTAAGTAAAAATTAGAAACCCTAAAGCTTTAGCCATAAATCCGTCTTCTGGGTCTATAAATATTATTTCTTTATCCATTTACCCCTCCCGTTGCTTTAAGTTTTGATTTTGCCAGGTTGCCACATATTCTCTGTTTTGTCTTTTACTTCTTACTTTCACACTCACAACCAATAACTACAAATAACTATAAATTACTATAAATTACTTCTTTTACCCTATCCACTGTATAATTTATCTCTTCTTCTGCAAGATACGGATTCATAGGCAAACTCAATATTTCTTTGCTAACTTTTTCAGCTACCGGAAAATCTCCTTTTTTATATCCTAAATATTTAAAGCATTCCTGTAAATGCAATGGCATTGGGTAATGAATTGCAGTTGGAATACCAGCTTTTTTCAAAAGATTCTGGATTTTTTGCCTCAGCTCATCCACCTTTTGCCCTTTGCCTTTTACCTTTAGCCTTATACTATACTGTGCCCAAGCGCTTGTTCTATCGGGTTTGGTGAATGGGAGAATGAGTGGATGGGTGGATGAGTAAAAGGGAGTATGAGTAAATGAGTTAATGGGTTCATTAAATAAAGAATTAAAAAGTTTTGTATATGTTGAAGCTACCTGCTGGCGCTTTTGCAAGTCTTCTTTGTAATGTTTAAGTCTAACATTTAATACAGCGGCTTGAAGCGTATCTATTCTTGCATTTAGACCTATATATTTATGATGATATCGTTTGTTTTGGCCGTGAACTCTTATCATCTTTATCTTTTCTGCTAATTTGTCATTATTTGTTAAAACTGCTCCACCATCTCCAAAGCAACCAAGAGGTTTTGCAGGAAAGAAGCTTGTTGTATAGATATCGCAGTAGTGCACTTCTGCTTTACCTTTATATGTTGCACCAAAGGATTGAGCGCCATCGACGATTAAGTAGATGGGATGATGAGTGGATGAGTGGATGAGTGAATTTAGTTCGTCTAAATCACAAGGTTGACCAAATAGCGAGACGGCTACAATTGCTTTTGTTTTGTCTGTTATTTTTTCCTTAATTTTATTT
>JAMOQH010000162.1 GCA_027064085.1 bacterium
TAAAAAATACTAAAAATTATGAAATTATTTTAAAAAACGGCAATAAGTTAATAATAGAAGACCATTTTTTTAATAAATGTCCAAAAGATTTGGAATATTTAAAAGAGGAAAATATTCCTCAAAAAGTAGAGTTTGGAAATAATGATTTTATAGTTGAAGAAAATATTCCTATAATTTATGGCACAAATAAACTAATCATCAATCAGCAATCACCAATCACTATAACCTGTGGAATAGATATTTTTGCTTCAAGTTTTTTTATGCTTACTCGCTGGGAAGAGTATGTAAAAAAAGAAAGAGATAGTCATAACCGCTTTCCAGCATATGCAAGTTTGGCTTATAAAAATAACTTTTTAGATAGACCGGTGGTGAATGAATATGTTGAAATGCTTTGGAATATGTTAAAGTTTTTAGGCATTAAGCAAGAGAGAAAAAAGAAAGAGTTTGAGTTTGTTTTAACTCATGATGTGGATGAAGTACAATTTTGGAAAAATAGAAGGCAATTATTAAAAATAATGGCTGGAGATGTGATTAAAAGAAAAGATTTGAAATTGGCACTTGATAGATTGGCAGAGTTTTATTTAATTAAAAGAGAGAAAATAAAAGACCCATACGATACGTTTGATTGGTTAATGGACAAAAGTGAAGCTGTTGGGGTAAAGAGCAGATTTTATTTTATGAGTGGGGGAGTTACAGAATATGACAATAGATATGATATAAAAGAGCAAAAAAAACTTATTGAATGTATAAAAAAAAGAGGACATATAATTGGAATTCATCCAAGTTATAATGCATATAATGATTTTGAGCAGCTAAAAAAAGAAAAAGAGCTATTAGAAGAAGTTTGTGAGTGTGAAATTAAAGAAGGAAGAGAACATTATTTAAGATTTGAAGTTCCAACGACTTGGCAGATATGGGAAGATAATAGATTAGAAATTGACAGTACCTGTGGATATGCTGATAAAGAAGGCTTTAGATGTGGCACTGGAGATGAGTTTAGTGTATATAATGTATTGACAAGAGAGAAATTAAAATTAAAAGAAAGGCCATTGATTTTTATGGATGCAACTCATTCATCTTTGTATAATAAATTAAATATATTCAATTCATATAATTTAATAAAAAAGCTCATACATTATTGTAACAAACATAATTCAAATTATACTATCTTATTTCATAATTCGATTTTTGCAAGAAAACTTAATATTGATTTTAGGAATTTATATGAGATTATTTTGATAAAAGAAAGGTCAAGGTTAGGATGAAAAAAATTGCAATGTTAGTTCTTAATAATTTTAAAAACGATAGCAGGGTTTTAAAAGAAGCAATTTCATTAAAAAAAGGAGGATATGATGTTAAGGTTGTTGCTTTATGGGAAGATGAACTTAAAGAATTTGATGAAGTAAATGGTGTTTCTGTTTATAGGATAAAATTAAAGACTAAAAACTGGTCAAAAAATAAGTTGGTTCAATTAATTAAATATTTTGAGTTCGTTTTTAAAGTAATAAAAAATTATAAAAATTATGATATATTTCATTGTAATGATTTGAATACATTGCCAATAGGGGTAATGATTAAAAAGTTCTTTAATAACAAAGCTAAAATTGTTTATGATGCTCATGAATATGAAATAAATGATACACCTTATGAGAGTAAATTAAATATAAAATTAAAATATTTTTTTGAAAAATTTTTAATAAAATATACTGATAAAGTAATAGCAGTAAGTGATGCAATAGCAAATGAATATATCCGGTTGTATGGTATAGAAAAACCAGCATTAGTTTTAAATACACCACCATTTCAACAAATAGAGAAAAAAGATATATTTAGAGAAAAGTTTAATATACCAAAAGAAAATACTATATTTTTATATCAAGGTGGACTTAGCAGTGGAAGAGGTATAGAGATATTACTTGAAACTTTTAAACAACTTCACCAATCACTAATCACCAATCACCAAAAACCAGTTATAATTTTTATGGGATATGGAGAGTTAGAAAAAGAGATAAAAAAGGCAAGTGAAGAATATAATAATATATATTATCATCAGGCAGTGAGTCCAAATATATTACTTGATTATACAAGCAGTGCAGATTTTGGAATATCTACAATTGAAGATAGTTGTTTAAGTTATAGATATTGTTTACCAAATAAGATGTTTGAATATCTTATGGCCGAGATGCCAGTAATTGTATCAAATTTATATGAGATGAAAAGATTGGTAGAAAGGTATAAAATAGGAATAGTGGCAAAAGAGAATACCCCGCAGGGTTTAAAAGAGGCTATTCAAGAGGCAATGAAATTGGACAAAAAAGAGTTGCAGAAGAATATACAAAAGGTGAAAGAAATATATAATTGGGAACAACAAGAAAAAGTTCTGTTAGAAGTTTATAAAGGTTTATTTAAATGTGCGGAATAAGCGGAATAATAAATAAAAATGACTGTAAAGTGTCAAGAGGAGAGATAAAAAAAATAAATGATTTGATAATTCACAGAGGTCCTGATGATGAAGGGTATTATTTTGGGGAGAATTTTGCATTCGGGCATAGAAGACTGGCAATTTTGGATTTAAGTGATGCAGGGCATCAGCCTATGGAGTATAAAGGAAGATATGGTGAGTATGTAATTACATATAATGGAGAGATATATAATTATGTAGAATTAAGAAATGAACTTATAAAAGAAGGGTATAAATTTAAGTCGAATACAGATACGGAAGTAATTTTAGCTTGTTATGATAAATGGGGTGAGGATTGTGTAAATAGATTTAACGGAATGTGGGCGTTTGCAATATATGATAAAAAAAGAGGGATAATATTTTGCAGTCGTGATAGATTTGGGATAAAACCTTTTTATTATACTGAGGTTGGGAAAAAGTTTGTATTTGGCTCGGAGATTAAGCAGTTATTGGAATATTATCCTAAGAGATATGTAAACAAGAAAATATTAATGGATTATTTAGTGGTTGGTTTGGAAGAGCATACTGATGAAACGTTTTTTGAGAATATATATAAACTTGGTCAGTCTCATAATTTAATTTATAACCTTAAAACACATACGTATCAGATAAAAAAATATTATGATATAAATATAGATAAAGATATTAAAAAATTAAATTTACAAGAGTCAGTAGATTTATTTAAGAATAAATTTATAAATTCTATAAAATTAAGACTTCGCTCAGATGTAAAAGTTGGAACTTGTTTAAGCGGAGGATTGGATAGTTCGTCTATTGCGGCAATTGCTTCAAGGGAGTATCAAAAACAATCAAATAAAAAATTTACGGCAATTCATGCAAAATCAATCGAGAATGCAACGGATGAAAGCAGTTATGCAAAAAAAGTGGCTGAATATTGTGATATTGATTTAAAAATTGTAGAGCCATCAACGGAAGATTTTCTAAAATATTTGGACGAGGTTATATATACTCAAGAAGAACCATTTGGGGGGGCGTCAATATTTATGCAGTATTTTGTATTTAAAAAAGCAAAAGAAACAGGATGTAAGGTGATGTTGGACGGACAAGGAGGAGATGAAACTTTATTAGGGTATGAAAGATATTATCCAGCTTATTTGATTAGTTTAGATATTATCAATGCAATAAAAAGTTTCTTTTTTACAGTTAAAAATTCTAAACTCTCCGTAAAAGAATTAGCAGCTTATATTATATATTTTACCAATTCAAAAATTAGAATAAAGAGATTAAAATCAAAACACAGTTATATTAAAAAGGAATATTTTAATTTAATTAATAAAAAGATATTAGAAGAAATTAGTAAAAAATATTTACAGATTCGAGAATTACAATATTATGAAATTTATAAAACGCAGCTTCCCCATTTATTGAAATATGAGGATAAAAATTCAATGATACATTCAATTGAAACAAGATTACCTTTTATTGATTATCAAACAATGGAAACTGCTTTATCATTAAATAATAATTTTAAAATTAGTAAAGGCTGGACTAAATATATATTAAGAAAAGTAGTTAATAATTATTTACCATATAATGTTGTTTGGAGAAAAAATAAATTTGGATTTGAATCTCCTGCTAAAAAATGGTTATCGAGATTAGATGATAATATAATAAAACATTCTAAAATTATTAATGAAATTGTCGATATGATTGATTTAAATAATTTAGATATTTTAAGTAAGTGGAAGTTATTTAATATTGCAAGATGGGAAAAGATATATAATGTTGAGATTAGTTAAAAAGGAAACTGGTTTATGGAATATAAAATACTTCACCTAACCTCAGCTCACCCTCGATATGATACAAGGATTTTTGAAAAGATGTGTAAAAGTTTAAATAAAGAGTATGAAGTAAATTTAATAGTGGCGGATGGAAAAGATAATGAAATAAAAGATGGAATAAAAATTTATGATGTGGGGAAGGCTAAAGACAGAAAAGAGAGAATTTTAAAAATAACTAAACGTGTGTTTAAAAAAGCAATGGATTTAGATGCAAAAGTATATCATTTACACGACCCTGAACTTATTCCAATTGGTTTGAAACTTAAAAAATTAGGTAAAAAAGTTATTTTTGATTCACATGAAGATGTGCCAAAACAGATTTTGGCAAAGCATTATTTAAATAATTTTTTAAAAAAAATATTATCATTTGGATATTCAAGATATGAAATTTGGGCACTTAGAAAATTTGATTATGTAGTTGCGGCAACTCCGTTTATTAGGGATAAGTTTTTAAGAGTAGGTATTAAAAGTATTGATGTGAATAATTTTCCAAAATTAGAAGATTTTGAAAATGTTAAGTCTAAATTTAAAGAAAAAAATGTTTGTTATGTAGGGACGCTTTATAAAACAAGAGGGATTAAAGAAATAGTAAAAGCTGTTGAAGATTTAGATGTGAGGTTAATTATTGCAGGAAAGTTTTATGATGAAGAGTATGAAAAAGAGGTTAAAAGTTTAAAAGGATGGAAAAAGGTTGATTTTAGAGGATTTGTAAATAAAAATGAAATTAAAAATATTTTAGAAAATTCAATAGCAGGGTTAGTTACTTTATATCCTACACCAAGTTATATAGAAGCATATCCTGTTAAAATGTTTGAATATATGGCGGTGGGTATTCCCGTAATTACTTCTAATGTTCCTTTGTGGAAAGAAATTATAGAAGGGAGTAGGTGTGGTATATGTGTTAACCCTTTGAATCCACAAGAGATAGCAAAAGCAATTGACTATCTCTTAAAAAACGATAATGTAGCCAAAGAAATGGGAGAACACGGAAGAAAAGCGATTGAAGAAAAATACAATTGGGAAAATGAGAGAAAAAAGCTATTAAATATATACTCAAGGATAATAAATAGATGAAAGTGGTTTGGATAATTAATCAATATGCATCTACTTCAGAAACGGGAATCGGGGGAAGACATTATTATTTGGGTAAGCAATTGGCAAAAAAAGGTTGTAAAGTTTATATTATTACAGCATCATATAGTCATATATTACATAAACCAAAACAATTGAATGATTGGATTTTAGTTGAGAAAATAGATAAAAATTTTAATTATGTTTGGATTAAAACTTTAAAATATAAGAATGCACATAGCAAAAAAAGAGTTTTAAATTGGATTATTTTTACATTTAAGGTTCTCAAATTGCTAAAGAAATTGGAGACACCCAACATTATTATTTCTTCGTCTCCACAACCCTTCGTATTTTTATCAGCTTATAAAATTGCCAAAAAAGTAAAATCAAAACTTTTTTTTGAGGTAAGGGATATTTGGCCTCTTAGTCTTATAGAGCTTGGGAATATCTCCAGCAAACATCCTTTTATTCGTTTAATGGGCTGGGTGGAAAAACGAGCATATCAAAAATCTAATTATATTATTTCGAATTTAATTAATTTTTATGAATATTTGCAACAATTTAATATACCAGAAAACAAATTTATATGGATATCTAATGGTGTTTGTCTGGAGGAGATGGATGTATCTGAGCCGTTGGATAAGAATATAATAAAAAGAATCCCTAAAGATAAATTTATTGTAGGATATGCAGGAAGTATTGGGTTGGCTAATGCGTTAGAATATCTTTTAGAAGCAGCTGAATTGTTAAAAGAAAATAAGAATATATTTTTTATTATTATCGGGGAAGGCAGCGAGAAATCTAAATTAATGAAAAAATATAGTGGTTTAGATAATATATTGTTTTTGCCGGCTATTCCAAAAAAACAGATTCAATGTTTGTTGTATTATTTTGATGTATGTTATATAGGGTGGTTAAAAAAAAGAATGTATAATTATGGTGTAGCAGCAAACAAAATTTTTGATTATATGTACAGTGAAAAACCCATTTTGCATTCTTATTCTGGAAAGCAAGATATTATTTTAAAAGCCGATTGTGGTTTAACAGTTGAGGCAGAGAATTCTAAAGCAATTGCTGAAGGAATTCTAAAGTTTTATGAAATGCCAAAAGAGAAATATTATGATTTAGGAAAAAACGGAAAGCAGTATATTTTAAGATATTTAACTTACAAAAAATTAGCCGAAAAGCTCGAA
>JAMOQH010000163.1 GCA_027064085.1 bacterium
AAGTCCCATTATTCCATACATTCCTTGGTTCATTTCGTCGTCTTTACCAAAATTAACATTCCATGTACTCTGCTTATAGGCCAAAGCTTTTAATAATGGAGCAGGAATATCATATTTTTGAGAAACAGAATCAAATTCTTGATTTATTTCATCTAATGATGGATTTGCGAATATACTCAAACTGATAAATAAGGATAATAAATATTGTATCATAAATTTAGTTTTCATAAAAACCTCCTACTCTGTACCTGTTCCAACACAACCTCTAACGAAATCACCATCTGGTATTTCAATAAATTCATAGTTGTTGTTAGAGCTATTGCCATTACTGCAAGTTCCATTACATGTATTTGCCATTGTTGATTGATTAATTCTACACTCAGCATCGCTAGTACAAGTAAAGTTTTTACATTTCTTATTTCCATTTAACCAATTAAAATTCTTGATTTTAGGACTAGAAAGTTTATTCCAATTAATTACTACTCCATTTGAATGACTAGATTTCATCATGTTTAAATTAGCATAAGTATTTAATGTTGCCATTCCTTCTAATGAGTAGCAAGATTTTTCTACAGAATCTAATTTTGAATTTAGAAGTATTTGAGTATATAAAGCCTCGGTACCAATTGTTACATTGTTTGTTATATTTGTAGAGTATGCTTTAAATTTAACTTCTGGAATAATTTTAAAAGTAAGTCCCGCTCTACCGTCTACATTAATATTTTCGTTTAAAAGCAAGTTTTCTGTGTTGTAATCATTAGTTCTTGTCGTTTTACCATTTGAGTATTTAATTACTGATTCAAAATTACTCTTTGTTTTAAGTTTTATATTTGCAATACCTTGTAAATATCCAGAATATAATGCCCTCACACTTAAATAAACTTCTCCTTTAGTTTTTACTCCATAAGGCAAGTATACGGTAAATGTTGAAATTTTTTGTTTTGGAAGAAGATCTAATCCCTGGTATCTTATTTTCATTTTATCATTTGTAAAGCTAATTGCTTTTAGTTTTAGAGTTAAATCATTGGTGAATTCAATATTATTTGTTAAATCAAATTGTTTTAATTTGTAGTAAGTCATAGAGGCATTTCTTACTATGTAAATTTTCATTTTAAAGTTGTATTTTATAGTCATGTTACCACTAATATTAAAAGTATTTCTGTATATTGCTTCATTATAATTTAAAGTTTTAGTAACAGTCTTATCTGAATTTGATACATTTGGGTCTATTGGAGTATCGTATACAATATTATCATCAATATTAAATTCAGTATCTGCTAATATTTCAAAGGGAGAAATTCTTTCTGTGTTTACAAGAACTTTATCTTTTTGGATTTTAACTTTTTTAATTTTACCAATAAAACCTTCTGGTAACAATCTAGTCTCTTTAAAAGCTAGTATATAACCTTTTTTAAATAGAGCCGTTCTTGTATTTTTATTAAATATTAATTGGTCTTTGTTTACTTTAATTAATTCACTATTACTTTCTTCTTCTGTTACAATAATTGTATTTTTTGTTATTTTAGTTGCATTTTTACATTTGTTATTATTTCCACAAACTAAACCAGATAAACAAGCGTTACTTTTAAAGCATTGATTATTCAATGTTCCTGTTTTGATTCTAACATTAGTAATGACAGTCTTTTTCGCTTCATTTGAAACACAACCATTTTCCAAATCATAATAGTAATTTTCTTTACACTGACATAATACATTTTGATTTTCATCTTCTTGATCAATTCTACATTCACCTGTTGCATTTGGATCATTTTCACAAATAGAACAATCAGGAAGAGTTGATTGTTCACAATGTTCTCCTTGCCAATTTTCTTCACATTCACAGTATGTTTTAACTGAGGTTTTACCGGTATCATCTTCAATTTCTTCTATTTTACAGAGTCCTGTCATGTTTTTATTTTCATCACAGATAACATCTTTACAAAAAAAGTTTAAATCAGGAAAACAGTCACCATCTAAGTTTTCGGTGTATCCTTCTTTACAAACACATTTAGTGTGTCCACCTTCTAATATACAGTTAGAGCCATATTTTCCACTACATGTGTCTGTTTCACATTTAGTTGGTGTTTCTACTACAAGGCAATTTAAATTATTATTTGCTGGTTTGTAGCCTTCATTACAAGTACAAACTGCTTTACCGGATTTAACATCACAAGAGCCATGTGATTTGCCATCATTTCCTGCACATATAATATTTTCACAAGTTTCATCTTCAGTAAAAATACGACATCCCGTATCTCCAAATCTTTGATAGCCTTCTTCACAGTTGCATATAGCTTTATTAGCTTCAACAATACAAGTACCGTGTGAGTTCCCATCATTAGCTGCACAAGTAACATATTTGCATGCTTCTTCTTCAGAGATGCAAGTATTATTTACACAAGCAAGATTATCTTCACACTTTTGTTCCATATTACATGACTCGTTAAGACTTGCTAGATTGTTATCTTTATTCCTTGAATCACTACTACAGGAGATAATTACCAGAGATAAAACGAATGTTAAAAATATAAGCTTCATACAATACCCCATAAATGTACTAACTAAGCTTAGCATTATATTATATTTATTTAATCGGTCATATAGACTATTTTGGGTTTTTCTTCTTTAATTTTATAATTAAGTTATTTAAAGGAACTGGTTTACTGAATAGAAAACCTTGAGCATATGGAATATTATTTTTAATTAAAAATTTTAATTGATTTCCCTTTTCAACACCTTCTGCTAAAACATCTATATTTAATCGTTTTCCTAATTCTAAAATTGCTTTTATTACTAAGATGCTTCCCTCATTATTTGGTAAACCATCAATGTATGATTTATGGATTTTAATTTTATTTATAGGTATTTTCTTTATATATGTTGTAAAACCCTTACCGAAATTGGCAATGGATATTCTTATTCCCATTCTAGAGAGTTCTTTGATTTTATCAAATATTATGTTGTCTGTTAGTATTATATCATGTTCTCTAATTTTAAATTCTAATAAATTTGCTTTAAATTTATTTTCAACTAAAATATTTTTTAAATTTCCAATGAATCTTTTATTTTCTAAACTTTTCATTCTAAGATTAACTGATAAAATACCTGGATTTATACTTGCGTTGTAAAGGCTTGCGATTTGTTTAATTGATGTTTGTAAAACCCACTCATCAATCATTTCCATCATTCCTACTTTAATTGCACCTAGTATAAAATTATTTGGATATATAATATCATTTTCAGAGTTCCACCTAATTAAAGCATCAATAGCAATACATTTGTTTTTTGTTAAATCAATTTGGGGTTGATAATAAACTTCAAATTCATTATTTTTATATGCTTTATATAGTGTAGTTGAAGGATAGAAGTCTTTTTGAATTAATTTAAATTTTTTAATTTCTTGGTTTTGTTGCTTTAGCTTGTTTTCCTCTTTTATTATATTTGCAACTAGTTTTAAAGTATCGATAAATTCTTTTTGATTCATAATGGGTTTTAAGATATATCTATAAACACCAATATCAATAGCTCTTTCTAGATACTTATAATTTTGTGATGCTGTTAAAAGAATAATTGCTTGATTTTCTTTTATCTCTTTTATTTTAGAGCTCATTTCAATTCCATCCATAATAGGCATAGATATATCTGATAAAATAATATCTATTTTTTTTTCTTTATAGATTTCAATTGCTTCTTTACCATTACTTGCTAAATAAACTTCTTTAAAAAGGTCAAGTAAAATTAAACCTAAAAGTTTTCTACTATGTTTTTCATCTTCTACATAAAGAATTGTAAGGTCATTAAGTGGCATATTCCCCTCTTTTATCCAAATTATTATAGCATTACGGGTAAATCTGTCAAATAAAGAACTATAAATTACTGACAAATAAGCAATTTAATTGAAAAAAAACAACTTATGTAGTAAAATTAAATGTTTATTTTTGAGGTTTCTATGAAAATTTTATATTTTTTCTTATTTTTATTAACATTTATCACAATTTCATGTGGTTCAGAGAGTGGTTCAGAAGATAAAGTTTGTTCTCCCTCTTGTAAGTCATACGAAGAATGTAAAGAAGGTACTTGCATTCTAAAAGAAAATTCATGTGCAAGAGATACTGACTGTAGTGCGACAGATGTATGTAATTTATCTACTCATTTGTGTGAATTGTCAGCCTGTAATCCCAAATGTGAAGGTTGGGAAACTTGTGATAAAGAAACTGGAGAATGTAAAACATCAATTGGAAGATGTGGAGAAGATTCATTTTGCTTAAGGCCAGAAAAGCCAATTTGTAGTGAAATGCATTATTGTGTTGAACCAAGTAATGATTGTAAAAAAACTTGTGAAAGTGATAGTGATTGTGATGGTGATGATATTTGTGACCCTTTTGATAAAATATGCCAAAACACATCCTTTTGTGAGTTGTCATGGCAATATTGCTATGAGGCTGAATGTCATTCTAGAATTGGATTTTGTGAAAATGATACTCAATGTACTCAAGATGGTCTTAATATTTGTGACACTCAAGACCATATATGTATTACTCAAGAATCAGCATGTAATCCAGCTTGTGATTCATGGCAACAATGTAATACAGACAAACAATGTGTTACCGCTCCTGGTTTTTGTGCTATAGACCAAGATTGTGTTACTTCTCCAAGTAAACCAATTTGTGACCAACGAACTCATGTTTGTACATCAGAAGAAATAAGCTTTTTACAACCAATAACTATACAAACAAAAGGAGTGATAATAACTAGAAATAATTTAAAAGTAAAATTTGAAGAATTGGCTAAGTATCATACCCTCACTGGTACAGCCATTGAAGTTGTGACTATTGAAGATATATGTGGAACTCGTAATTGTAATGATAGTGATAAAAAATCAGATACAAGTTTTCAAATAAAAGAGTATTTAAAAACAAGAGATGATATAAAATATGTATTATTAGGTGGAGATATTGAAATTGTTCCATCAAGGCAAGTTCATGATAAATATCACAGCCAAATTGCAAGTTATACTATTGATGTAGAAGAAGATTTTTATACTGATTATTATTATGCTGATGATGCGAATTGGGATAATAATAACAACGGTATTTATGCTGAAGATAGTGATAACTTAGGGGATTATAGGCCAGAAAAAGCCGTTTCTAGGCTTTCTGTGTCAAATTTAACAGAATTAAATAACTATATTGATAAATTAAAAATTTACTTATTTGATTATGATGCAGATATAGTAGAATATGCACTCTTTTTATCAAATGTTGCAACAAGTGTAAATATTCCAGCAGGTCAATACTCCACAGATATAGACATTGATGGATCTCAGTATTTTGAAATGCAAGGAAGAACTGTTGATATAATAGAACAAAATACTGTTGGTGCAAATGTTGATTTTCTTAAATTATATAATCAGAAAAGTAGTGATGTTGGGTCTTTACAGTTACAATGTAATGGAGAAAATCAATGCAATATAATTTGGGCAATAGAAGGAGGGGGACCAAGACAATTCGGAAACGGAAATCCTAATTTAGTTGTTCATATGGGGCATGGTGGAATTCACACTTTAATGGTAGAACAAAAATTAGATGATAATGGGAATGCTGTAAATAAATTTGATGGAGAAATGGCTTATAATTTAGAAAATGATATACCTAATGTGTTCTTATCATGTGCATGTCAAGCAGCTACATTTTCTGCAGATGATAGTGCAGGAGAAATGCTTGTGAATGCTCCTGATGGTGGTGCAATTCTTTATTTAGGAGATAGTTCTATAGGCTTAGGTTTAGCAGGTGGAGCTCAATTTATAGATGAATTTATTAAATATTTTTATAATAACGAGAATGTAATAGCTGCTGATGCAATTTTTGCTGCTCATCAAAATATGCCAACAACAGACAGATTAACTCTTCCTGTATTGGATAGTTTAATAGGTAGTTTTTTAGATAGTCCAATAACAACTCAATCTTATGAGTGGACACAAAAAGTTACTACATTTTTAGGTGATTTATTTATTCCTATTTACAATAAAAAAAGAGAGTATCTACCTACAATTACAATTTCACAAGGGACTTTACAAAATTTTCCTAATGCTTCAGATTTGTATATAAGAGGAAACTCCAGATTTCCTGCTGATACTCATATGTTGATATTAACTGATAGTGGTAATTATTATGAGATAGACTTATCTTCTCAAGATGGTGTAGTTAAAGAATTTGAAGAAAAGCCTAATCATATCACTTATGGAATTTATTCTAAAAATGCTTTCTCTTTGTATGGAGAAAAAACTTTTAATTAGCCGTTTCAACTCATATTAAAAAACAAGACAATGCCTTTATTTTTATAATATGATTTTGCACGGAAATTTCAACCCAAGGTTTAAAATTTATTATTTGTAAAAGTTAAATAAATAAACTTAATTATCTCCTAATAGAATAA
>JAMOQH010000164.1 GCA_027064085.1 bacterium
TTATCTGTATTATTTGTACATTCGTCAATATCTGTGCATGTTACTCCATCTCCAGTATAGCCACTATTACAAGTGCAAGTAAATGAACCATCTGTATTTGTGCAAGTTGCATTAGTATCACAGTTATCTGTATTGTTTGTACATTCGTCAATGTCTGTGCATGTTACTCCATCTCCAGTATAACCACTATTACAAGTACAAGTAAATGAACCATCTGTGTTTGTGCAAGTTGCATTAGTATCACAGTTATCTGTATTGTTTGTACATTCGTCAATGTCTGTGCATGTTACTCCATCTCCAGTATATCCACTATTACAAGCACACTCAAACTTACCTTCATTACCTGCTTTATTTGTACAAGTTGCATTAGAATCACAATTATTTAAATTACTATCAGAGCATTCATCTATATCATTACAAACAATGCCATCTCCTTCATAACCATCATTACAAATACATTCATAACCACCATCAATATCATGACATGTTGCTTCACTGTTACAGTTAGCTAGTAAATGATTAGGGTCACATTCATTAATATTTTCACATTCACCAGTTGTTTCATTTAATTTATAACCATTATCACATAAACACTCTGCTATTCCATTATTATCCTCATCTTTACAAGTTGTTTTATGAGATTCAATACATGGATTATTTTCAGGCTTACAAATTTCTATAAGAGTACATGTTTGACCATCTCCAGTATATCCACTCTTACAGGCACACTCAAAGCTTCCTGCCTTATTGTTACAATCAGCATTTACATCACAACCACCATTGTTTACAGCACATTCGTTTATATCAGAACATGTTTTACCATCAAGGCCAAGAGTAAATCCAGTATCACATGTACATTCAAAGCCTCCATCTGTATTTGTACAATTTTGATTACAGCCCCCGTTATTATTATCACATTCATTAATATCTGAACAAGATACATTATCATCATTTAAAATATAACCACCTTCACATGCACATATTCCCTGATTGTTTTCAACTTTGCAAAAAGCATGTTCCCCACACTGAACATCTTTACAGTAGTCTTCTTCCTGTTTTTTAATACAACCAGTTCCATAGGAGTTTTTTTTGTAATTTTCATTACAATTCCATTCACAATTTAAAGGGGTTTCCCATTCTTTTTTATTAATATCGTAATTAATTGTTACCTTTACAACAACAGAAGAGGCATTTTCAGGGGCAACATCCACACAATCAACTTCTTTTGAGCTATCTTCACAAACCCCATCAAGGCAAACTTGCTCATCAGTACAAGCAGGTTCACATTTTTTAACTTTTTTAAGACAAATTCCCGCCTTACAGTATTCATCTGTATTTTCACATTTACCGTTAGGATTATCAGCAGAGCAAAGTTTACTACCACTAACACTATCATCACACGATATAAAAAACAACATAAAAAACATTGTGATAAAAAGAATAAAAAACTTCATAGACTACTCCTAAAAATATATATTAACCATTATAAATCTTTTATATAAAATATTCAATAAATAAATATTATTTTTACACAAATTACTAGAAAATGGAGATAATTATAAATATACACATATAAAAATTAAAATAACCACTCCTATACTATTGACTAAAGAGTCCGCTTTTAAAAGATGCATTACCTTTACTTAATTTATCCTACCCTTATAATTTCCAAAATCTTGTTATTTTATAGTTTTAATTTTATTTTTTTGTTAAAAAGTTATATAATTAGAGTATAAGTTTTTTGGTATTTAAAATTGCATAAAGAAAGTAAGCCCCGAGAAATTAAACGATTATTTACCCCTTCTTTTAATCTATCATCTAAGCAAATAGAATATTTGAATAAATCTAAAGAAGCTTTTATTTATGAAGTAATTTATAAAAATATAATGAATCAGATTATAAGATATTGTATAATAATGATTTAAATTATAAAGAAGCCAAAGATAAAAATAATAATTAAAGAAACTGAAGTAGGTGATTTCGTAGTAGAGTGTCCATAATATTGATAACATACCTAAAGAAAAACAAAAATTAAGACCAAATATTGAAGCAACAGTTAAAGAATTTACAAAAAACTTAAATCATAAGGGGAAATTTAAGCTTAGAGCTCGCTTTAAAGTAGCTCTACACGCGATAGCTATGTCCATAAGTATCAATTTAGGAAGGATTTACAGACTTTTTAGGAAAAATAGGGTGGTTTTTCCTGTTTTTGTACAAATCTATCTTTTTCTTTCAATAAACCGTGTTTTTTATCTCAAAAATAAGGCTATAATCTAAGTTTTTCTTGATTTACATCCTATAAAAAAACTATAATAATTTTAGATTTTTAATTAACTCGTTTCTTGAAAAGAGGTTTTTTACGAGTAGACTCATGCTAAAATAAGGAGGTTTATGAAGAGTTTATTGATATTTATGACTTTTGTTTTAAGTTTGAGTGTTTCTTGTGTTAAAGAAAAAAAAATTAATAAAAAACAAGTGAATAAATTTCCTGATAAAAACAAAGTAGAAAAAACGGAGAAAATTAAAAAAGAAAAGAAAGTGCAAGAGTGTAAAGTAAGTAAAGATTGTAAAGATAATTTAAAATGTAAAAATAATAAATGTCTTCCTGAATGTAGTAAAGACGAAGAATGTGATAACGAAAAAAGTTGTATAGATGAAAGATGTAAATTTGAATGTAATGGTAATAATTATTATGAATGTGGTGGTGGTTCATATTCTAAAGAAGAGTATGAGTGTATTAAACATAAGTGTAAACTACAGGTGGAGTGTTCTACTGTTAAGGATTGTAAATCAGGAGAAATTTGTATAGAAAATATATGTTTAGAAGATTTGGGGAGCTTAGCAAGTAAAGATGATAAAATTATAATTTCTGATAAAAAAGATATAGCTTTAAAAAGTAAAAAAAAATCAGATGATTATATAATAAATACAGAATATATGATGAAATCAGGTTCTTTACATCTTATGGGGAAGAAGAAACTTGATTCGATTAGCTTAGATAAGAATTATGGTGAAGATTATTTAACTCTTACTGTAAATGAAACTGAGTTTAAAAATATGGTTTTTATTAATGATCGTTATGGTGTGATAGATACATGTAAAAACAATAAAACAGGCTTGGAAGAAGCTATTATTATTACTCAGAGTTTAGGGAGTTCTAATGGTGCTAGCTTATATTTTCTATACTATGATAAAGAAAAGAAAAAAATTATGGTTTCTATCGTTGGTACATCTGGAGATATAATTGAAAGGCCATCTATATATGGTTTAATTAAAATAAAAAATAAAACAGTTTACTGTAATTGGCGAAAGCGAATGAAAGATGAAAAGATGATAGATAAAGTTATGAGAGTTATTAGTATTCCAATTCTAATTTATTCAAGATATGATGCTAACCAAAGACACTATTTTGAATTAACAAAAAGTGAGGATAATAAAAAAACGGGGATGTACTCTATACAGGAAAGTAGAGAAATAAAATGTGGATTATATAAGAGGTTACTTAGAAATAAATGGGTATTTAAGAGAAAAATCTTGGATAATAAAAATTGGAATGTAAAATTTATTTATTATAATGGTATTGAAAGCAGTGAAAAACATACAGGGGCAGTAATTGTTTATAATAAAAAAAATCATACTTGTAGGAACATATATCAATATAGATTTTCAGGATACGATGATTATAAAGAAAATGGATTATATTCTTCTCTAAAATTAAAATCCACGCACTTAAAATATATAAAATTAAACCAAGATAAAAATATTAAAAATTACTTTTTAGTAAAATTACCACAATATTCATCTAAATATCATGATTACCTATTTCATTTATCTGAAAATGGTGTTGAATTTTATAAAGATTAAGCTCAAAATAAAGACCTTTGGCTTTATTTTTCAAGGCAAGACCCAGACTTGTCGCCCTGCGAAAAAGGTATTTTTCCTCTATCGGATTCAGAAGGAAGGTACAGACGCAGCACTGCTACGTCTCATAATGATATCCTAATCATGAAAAAAGGCCTTTGGAGCAGAAAATTCTCCTATACTATTGACTAAATAATTCAATAATACTATAATATCACGTTTTATTATTTTAGAGGTTTCTAATGGATTACAAAGACAGTTTAAATTTACCAAAAACTGGTTTCAAAATGAAGGCAAATCTTCCTGTTAATGAGCCAAAAAAGCTCCAATTTTGGAATGATATTAATATTTATCAAAAATTAATTGATAAAAATAAAAATGGTGAAAAGTTTATTTTTCATGATGGTCCTCCTTATGCAAATGGAGATATTCATTATGGACATATTTTAAATAAAATCCTAAAAGACTTTGTAATTAAGTATAAAAATATGAGTGGTTATCAAACAAAAATCATTAATGGTTGGGATTGTCATGGTCTTCCTATTGAACTTCAAGTTGATAAAAAAATTAAAAAGAAAAAAAGAGAAATGACCAAACAACAACTTATAGAAAAATATAGAGAATATGCTACTACTCAAGTAACAAACCAAAAAGAACAATTTCAAAGACTTGGCGTATTTTCCGATTGGGACATCACTTATAAAACTATGGATTTTCAATATGAAGCTCAAATTGTAAGAGAATTTGGAAAAATTGCAGCCAAAGGTGCTTTATATAAGGGTAAAAAGCCTGTGCATTGGTGTAGTAGCTGTGTTACAGCTCTTGCAGAAGCTGAAATCGAACATGAAGAACATACTTCTTTTTCAATATATGTTAAATTTAAACTTAACTATGAATTTGAAGGAGTTGAAGAATTAAAAGGAAAAGATATATTTATGGTAATATGGACAACTACTCCTTGGACTATTCCTGCCAATATGGGTATTTCTTTAAATCCGAAATTTGAATACTCTGTAATTGAATTAAATAATGAATATTTAATTATGGCAAGCGATTTAATAGAATCAGTTAAAGCTGATGCCGAACTAGAAAACAAGCATAAAGTAATACATAAATTTAAAGGTACTTTACTAGACAACGAAACATGCGACCATCCTTTTATAGATAGAAAATCATTAATTATGAATGGAGACCATGTAACTTTAGAAGCGGGTACCGGCTGTGTACATACTGCTCCAGGACATGGTATGGACGATTATATTATTGGTAATAAATATGGCTTAGATGTATTTAATCCTGTTGATAACTATGGTAAATACACAGATGATTTTCCTGAAATGAAAGGAATAAAAATATCAGAAGGCAATAAACTTTTAGAAACTAAAATGCACGAAATGGGCGTTTTATTAAATAAACCAGGTAAAAGAATTAGACACGCATATCCTCATTGTTGGAGATGTGGAAATCCTGTTATTTTTAGAGCAACAAAACAATGGTTTATTCCTATGAATGGAGAGTTAAAATTAATTGATAGAACACTCAAAGAAATTAAAAATGTAGAATGGATCCCTAAATGGTCTGAAGGTAGAATCAACGGAATGATAGAAAATCGTCCTGATTGGTGTATAAGCCGTCAAAGAACATGGGGAATTCCTATTCCTGTATTTTACTGTGAAAACGAAGAGTGTGAACAAGAGGTTTTAGATACAGAAATTATTAATAAAGTTGCAGACTCTTTTGAGAGAGAAGGAATTGCTGCATGGTATAATAATGAACCAAGTTTTTATTTAGGTGAAAATTATAAATGTAAAAAATGTGGTGGCACCCACTTTAGAAAAGAAAAAGATATTTTAGACGTATGGTTTGATAGCGGTGTATCTTATGCAGCAGTAATGGAAAACATGCAATCTGAAACAGAAAAAATTGACTTATATTTAGAAGGAAGTGATCAACATAGAGGATGGTTTCAATCATCATTATTAACATCTATGATAACAAGAGACCATGCCCCTTATAAGAAAGTGTTAACTCATGGCTTTGTAATGGCTGCAGATGGGAAAAAACTATCTAAAAAGCTTAAAAACTACGATCCACCAAAGCGTTTTATTAATACTCAAGGTGTTGAAATATTAAGATTGTGGGTAGCAGCTGAAGATTATAGAAATGACACTCGTTTTGGACAAGAAATCATCAATAGAATCAAAGAAGCATATAGAAAATTTAGAAACACTATGCGTTATGCTCTAAGTAATTTATCCGATTTTAATATTACTAAAAATGAAGTAAAATATGATGATATGCACCCTCTTGATAAGTGGACAATGAATAAGCTAAATAGTTTTAAAAAACGCGTTATCGAAGCTTATGAAAATTATGAATTTCACATGATTTATTATTACATGAATGAGTTATGTGCAGCTGATTTAAGTTCATTTTATTTTTCAATAATTAAAGATACTCTCTATGTTGAGGCTCCAGATAGTCCTAGAAGAAGAGGAATTCAAACTGTATTATTTAATATTGCTGACTCTATGGCTAAACTATTAGCTCCTGTAATGAGCTTTACAGCTGAAGAAATATATCAATCTATTCCAAATCTAGAAAACAAAAAAGAATCAGTATTTTTAGAAGAATTACCAACTTTTAATACTAGTATCCATGATAATGAATTACTAGACACAATGACTAATCTTAGAAAGATAAAAGAAGAGGTTCAAAAAGAACTTGAAAAAATGAGAAAAGAAAAAACTATTGGTCAAAATTTAGATGCAAGGGTTGAGATTTTACTTCCTAAAAATATTAATTTTGATATTCTACTCCAAAAAGGTCCTCAATTCAATGAATATCTTTCAGAAATAGCCTTATTTTTAATAGTATCAGATGTTAAAATTGTAAATACTGCTGATAGCTCATTTGTAAACACTGAAATCGAAGGATTAAAGATTAAAGTTGCAAAGGCAGAAGGTGAAAAATGCGAAAGATGCTGGACATGGCATGTTGACACTAATAAAGATGCTAATTTCCCTAATACCTGCCCTAGATGTGCAAGTGTAATGAAAGAAATCTCTTAAGGGTAAAGTTATTTATCCCTATCTTCTAACTCTTTAAGCTTATCAATAGATAATTTAGTTACCTTATGAATAAAATTTATATCAGAACCTAATCTAAACATTTCTTTTGCTATTTCTATTGCTTTTTGTTCAATTCCTTGTTCAATTCCTTTCTTTTTGATAGTAAACAATCTATTTGTTTTAACTCTTTTAAACACAATTTTAATATACACTATCGCTATTTACTATCTCTTCCATGGTCTTTGTCTAAGATGCTTTAGAGTTCCTGTTAGTTTAACTCCAAAGGAGCCATCTTTTCTTTTCATGTTGTTTATTAAGCTTGCCACTGTTTTAATCTTTCTACTAGCTTTTAATAATTGTTCAGTAAATTTAAATTTTAATCTTAAGTTTGGCATAATAGATCTACTAAATGTAATAGTCCCATCTAAACTTGCTTCAATATCAGAAGAATCAATTTTTAATGGTTCAAACTTAAATCTTGATGAATTTTTTGCAGTTTTTCCCTTTATTTCAAAATTTCCTAGTTTAATTTGATCAACTGTTGCATAAGAACCAACAGCTTTTACCTTGCCTGGCCCTAATTTACCATTTTTCATATCAAGCTCTAAGCTCAAATATGAAATAACGGGCTTTCCTCTTCTTGTTGAAAATACAGTCTCAATATCTCCAGTAAGTTTACCCGAATAAGGTAGTTTTAATTCTAAATATTTTGATATTTTAGATAAATCAATACTTTCAAGGCTTAAAGAAATTTCATTCTTTTCTAATTTCCGTCTTGTAATATTTTTAGTTTTTTTAGATTTATTTATTCTTTTTTTGTCTTCAACAACAGAAAAGTTACCATTAATTTCTCCATCCATTAATTCTGCACTAAAGTCAATATTTGTTCTTTTAGATAAAATCATATCCATAATTTTAGGTTTTATAGATAAAGACTTAACAATTAATTTTAAAGTTTTAGGTTTTTGCACTTTCTTGTCAGTTTTAATTGCAGCTTTATTTTTATTATTTTTATTATTTTTCTTCTTCGAAGTATTAACATTTTCAGAAATTGTAATTATCTCCAAATTTTTTATATTAATAGACAAATCTAGACCTAGTGAAATATCTTTGTATTTAATTATTTTTCCAGTTTTTTGATTAATTAAAGCTTTATTACTTTTAGCAATTTCTTTTATAGGAAAAGTAAAAATAAAAGTAAAATAAAAAACAAGGAAAAATACTATATCAACAATAAAAAACTTTATAAAGAAATTTTTATTTAAAAAACTCATTTTTTCTCCTTATTTTCAGCCTTTTTATAGAATGTTGTAACAATAAATCTAGCAGATACTTTAGTATCATCATTGTAATCTCTATTCATTTTTAGAGTTTTAATATACATAGGTGCTTTCCTACTCTTTTCAATAGAAACCATAAAAGGAGCTAAAATATCCAAAGAAACAGCCTGAATATAAACCTCTACATCTTTTTGAACTATTCCCTTATATTTTTGAGTAACTGGTTTCTCGTTGATTGTTTTAATTTCTATGTTATTCTTTTTAGCTAAAGAGCCTATTAGAGAATATAAATGAACTTCCTTTTTTGCAGGTTTAAATTTATTCTTGTTTTTAGATTTACGATTTATTAAATAAGTCTCACCCTCTATTTTTAAATCAAGCATTGCCTCTTCATATTTTTCTAATGTTGCTTTAGCCATTTTTATTTTTTTAAAAAACATAAAATAATAAACTAAATATATTAACATCATAAATACAGCAATAATCATAATAATTAACATCCATTTTTCTCTATCAGAAAGATGTTCTAGGTTTGTTTTAATTGAGTTTTTTAATTCTTTCATTAGCAATCCAAATTATTTATTGTTAAAGTAATTCTAATTTGATCAGTTTTTTTAATTTTTTTACTATTTCCTTTTTTTATTGTTTTATAACATTTATCTTTTTTCAATGCTTCAACTAACTGATCTATAACTTCAATACTATCAACAAAAGTAGTAATTGAAATTTGTTTTTCTAAAATATTAATACTTTTTACATCTAATTTTATTTTTGCATCTAAAAAGAGTTTAGACACATTACTTAAATGATCTAAAGCAGTATGAGAAGGAATAATTTTCTCTTCTGTATCATCTCTTGAAGAAACAATAGATAATAATTCAGTAGGGTCATAAAAATCATCCTTTATTAATTGCTTAGATATTTTTTGAGTATTATTTTCAATTTTGTCTATTTTATCTTTTAATGCATTATATTTAAGTTTTTCTTGTGTAAAAAATAGTGAAACAAGAACAATAATGAAAAATAAATATAACCAAATATTTTTAGGAATAATCCCTGATTCACTTGATTTTAAAGCAAATTCCCCTTTTAAAAAATTAACTTTACAATCCTTAATGTATTGTGTTTCTCTTAATGCATAGCCCACAGACTTTGCATATATTGGAGCTTTCCATAATGAACTTTTTTTAGTTATAAAATTAAGTTTTGATTCAATATAGCTAGAAAGATTACTAATTAATGCTCCTCCTCCTAGCAAATATATAGGTATTTTTTTATCTAAATTTACTCTTTTTAGCTCCACATTTATTATATCAATAATATTATCTATCTTTTCTTTTATTATTTTTTCAATAATTAGCTTTGACTCATCTTGATTAGACTCAAACTCAAATACTTTACTCACCTTTTCTTTAGCTTGTTTAGCCATTTCTAAACTAACATCAAATGTTTCTGAAATAACTTTATCAATATCATTTCCAGCCATTTTAATTGTTAAATCTGATAACATTCTATCATTATTAAATATTAGAAACCTACTATATTTTGCCCCTATATCTAAAAAAGCAACAATTTCAGAATCTAAAGTATTATATAAATATCTATAAGATAAGCTATCAGGTAACATAGCCCTTAACTTAACATTTATATCTTTAATCTTTTCAAAATTATTATTAAAATCTTCTTTATTAACAATAAAAGTACTAATATTAGTTACTTTAGTTTCCTTGTTTTTAGTTAAGTTATAATCATAGTGAATTTGTTCAAGTTTTAAAGGAATTTTTTGTTCTATTTGAAAAGGTAAAACTTTTAAAACTTTAGCTTTATCTAAAAAAGGAAGTTTTATTTCTCTTTTATATATATTTATATTTTTAACACCAGTAACAAAAAAAGAATTACTTTCCTCTTTAAATATTTGTTTTAAAGCACTAACATAATCTTCACCATCAATACTAATTTCTTTAATCTCATCAATATCAAAGCCCTTATTATTAGGAATTATTTTAGATATTTTAATCCCTCTATCACCTATGTCTATTCCTATAATTTTATGTGCCATTATTCCTCTCTATAATAAAGATATTGCTTTGTAGGATTTGAAGTATCTACAACTACAATTATTTTACTCACTGCTTCATGTAAAGTTCCATATCCCGTTATTTTAAATATATTACTTGTTGTTGTTAATTTAAATTTATTTTTTTTAATAGGATCAACACTTATTCCTTCTACACTATTTATTATATTGTATAAATCATCAGTTTTTGAAAATGGAGCTAAAGTTCTAAATTCAAGAATTTTAGAAACTAATAATGCCATTTCTTGAGAATATGGTTCAAAGTATGTTGGGCTAGTATCATTTTTCGCAATTCCTAAAATTATTGACCTTAAAACCGTTTCATCACAAGTATTGATATTTATTTCATTTTTACCATAAACGGTTAAGCTTTCACCAAAATTTGCCATAAAATCATCATCAATTCCATAAATCATATATAATTCTTGAAATGAAGTTAAAGTGTCATTTTTATTTCTATATTTATGTTTTAGATATTGGTATCTATCATCTTCAGCTCCACCATTAAAACCACTTCTATTATCATCACTATCTACCCAATCTTTAATTGAAGCTACAACTTCTTCAGGGGGGATAACGGTATCATTTTCTCTTGGATTTTCAAAAAAGGTTTTATATTCAGGTTGATTAAATAAAGAAGTTAAATTTAATTCAATTCTTCTATCCCCTGTTTGACCTGAACGATGTTTAAAAATATTAACATTATATTTTCTATTTTCATCTGTTATTTCAGCAAAAAAGTCACCATCAAATTTAAATTTATTTTCAAACTTCATCTTTCCATCATCGTCTGTTTTCATTCCTGCATCATTTTCTGTTTTTTTATCTCTAGTTTTTATTTTTTCATCAATTTTACTTTTTTGATTAGCTCTTTTCTCATACTGTTCTTTTGCTGAATCATTTTGCTCATCATTATTCTCTGTATCATCCATTCCTATCATGGATTTAAAGAACTCACTATCCCCATCAAAAACCATAGAAAGCAATTCACTTGAAACAGGTAATTGTTGCCATATTTGAAAATTCATTTTAAAATTTTTATTTAAAGGATCTATCATTCTTTTTTGAATAGTTAAAAGTAGTAAAGAAAAATTAATACTAGACATAGCTAAATATTTTGATTTAACCTTATCTTCATAGTTTCTAGTAGTATCAATATACCTCATATTATTTTCAGTAAAACTAAGTAATGCAAATGTTAAAATCAT
This sequence comes from bacterium, assembly GCA_027064085.1. Taxonomy (GTDB): domain Bacteria; phylum UBP6; class JAFGXH01; order JAFGXH01; family JAFGXH01; genus JAMOQH01. Next base: position 11,498 of record JAMOQH010000164.1, read on the forward strand.
TTGTATAGTAATGGCCATAAACAAAGCAACCATTCCCCGTTTTTGACTTTTTATAACAATAGATTTACTCATTATATATAGGCTCCTTTAAAGTTACTTTTACTTCAAACATATATGTTTCAGACTCTCTCTCTTCATCTAATGGTGGATAAAATGCTATTTTACATCTTATATATTCTGGTAATTTACCATTAGTTTCTATTCCATCACTATTCCATACATCAACCCATGATTCATCTCCAGAATTATTTTTATAATACTTACAATGAAACTCCTTAACATTTCTTGCTATTTCTCTTATTACCCCACCCTTTTCAGGTTTGTCATCAATAAAAAAGGATTCTCTTTTCATTAATTTGTAACCACGCCCTTCATCACTACTTTGTTTTCTTCCAAAATATGAAATTTCAGTTTGATCTGATTCTTTTGCATTAAGATTAACTCTCAAATGAGAAAAACTTGTAAATGTAATTTTATCAATATCAAATTCTTGTTCAGATTTAAAAATAGTTTTAACTCTTGCATCTGTTCTTTTCTTTTTTATTAAAAAAGCATTTGATAATTCTCGCTTCATTCTACTTATTACTCTAATAACATCAGTAGTGTAATCTTCTTCTGCTTTTACCTCTGTAGATAAAGTAAAAGCATTCTCTATAGAAACATAAGACAAGTATGATAAAGTAAAAAATATTGATATTGCAATCATAATTTCAACTAAGGTAAAAGCTTTATTCATATTATTATCTCCTAAAAACTATTTTTAACTTTTGTAAAGTCAATTATATGAGTTACTAATATAAACTTTTCCTTATTTTCTTCTTCTTCTCCTCCATAATACCAATATATTTCTATTTCAACTTCTCTAATTGCATGCTCAAAAGTATCTTTTAATGTCTGAATATAACCACCAAGCAAACCAGCCATACCCTTCATTCTGGCATTAGATGATTTTCCACTACTATCTTCATCATCTCCACCACCTAAAAACAGCTTACTAAGCATTGCAATATCATCCGGTATTTCTATTTTTTTTATTCTTGCAATCCAATGATATTCTTTAAAATCTTTATCATCAAAATCCCCATGTTCTTCTTGATCCTCATCTTTAAAACCATCTTTTTTTAATAATCTTTCTATGTCATGAAGTTTAATAATTGATAAATCAATAGCTTTTAATCTTTTTTTACTATCATAAGGAATGCTAGCTCCATTTGATAAACTAAGTAATATAGAAGAAATTGATATCGCAATTATTCCAAGTGCAACCATTACTTCTAATAAAGAAAATGCTTTTTTATATTTTTTACTCATCATCTTCAACCTCCTCTTCTTCATTAGAAAGTTGATAATAGCCTTTTTTAACTTCAGAATATCCAGAATATGGTTCAATTAAAACAGAAATATAATCATCGTTCTCAACATCTTGAAAAACTACTATTGAACGCTGTATATAATTATTAGGGAATATTATAATTTCAGCACTACCAGAAGTAACATAATCACTATAATATTCAGTATAAACTCCTGCTATCTTAACTGTTTCGGGCATATTAATAGTAAAATTTAAATCATCATCTACCATAATTTTATCAAATCTAGCACTTTTATATCTTTTCATTGAGTGTTCAGAGATAATACCTAGAGTATCATCATCCTCTGTTTGATTTTGAGTAAAACTTGAAAACGCATCATTAGCTTTTTCTTCTTCTTCATTAATTTTTTCACTTCTTGCTTTTTCTTTATCACTTATTTCTATTTTACCTAGTGCAACTTCTCTTTTTTTACCAAATAACAGAACTCTATCTTTTGAAGCAGCTACTTTATAAGTATTTTTTTCAAAATCAAACTCAATTCTAATATACGAATTGGTAAAATTAGCTCTATCAAATAAGTATTTAACATTAGAAATAAAATCTCTTGCAATTTCATTACTGTCTTTTGAAAACATAGAAGAAAATCCCATAGTAATAGTTGTGCCTAAAACACCGATTATCACAATGACAATCATTAATTCTATTAATGTGAACCCTCTTCTAAATTTCATAATTACCTAGTTTCTCTTCTTTTTCTTTCTAAGGTATAAATCATCTTTAGTTCCTTCCTGACCATCAGGACCAGCTGAAAACAAATCATATTTTTTACCATCTTTACCTGGTACTCTATAAACATAAGGCTTTCCCCATGGGTCTTCTGGTTGATCATCAAGATACTTAGGAACTAATTCATTTAAAGTTTTAGGAAGTCCATTTGGGCCACTAAACTTACCATAAGATCTGGCTAATGCTGTTTTAATTGTTGACATTTCACTAATTGCCTTACTTTCTTTTGCATCATCAACCGCACCAAAAACATTCATCCCCACAAATGTTCCTAAAATACCTAAAATCACAATAACAACCATGATTTCTATCAAAGTCATACCTTTTCTCATATTACTCTCCTTAATGACAATTAAATTACTAATACTTGATATAAAAAATATTATAACCCCCAAAAAAATTAAAATATCTGCAATATTAAAAACAATTTTATTAATTTGTATATAATCAACAACATATCCTTTTGCTGTTCTATCTAATAAATTAGAAATTACTCCAGCTAAAATTAATGAAAATATTAAATTTGCTTTATTGTTTTTATTTTTTTTCAAAAATAGCCAAAACAAGCCTAAAAGAACTAAATTTAAGAGTAAAAATAAATATAATGAGTTATATTTTGATAATTTAAAGAAATCAACAAGAAAAAGATTCATATTTTTTAAATAATTATTATTCATTGTTATGTAAGCCTTTACAAGTTGGTCTATTGCAACCAAAAATATAACTCCAATAATATAATAAAAATTGTGAACAACTCTTGCCAACTTTTACCCCTTTACCAATTGATTCATCTTCATTAAAGGCACCATAATTGCCATAACAACAACCAAAACAACACCTCCAAGCATTACAATAATAATAGGCTCTAATATTGTTGTTAAAGCTGACAATTTATTTTCAACCTGAGATTCGTAACTTTCTCCAATATTTTCTAACATTTCTTCTAATTGACCTGATTTTTCACCAATAGCAATCATATGAGTAACAATTGCAGGAAAATATCCACTCTTTTTTAAAGGTTTTGCAATTGACTCACCTTCTTTTATAGCCAAACTAGCTTCTTCTATTGCTTCTTGAATTACTTTATTATCAACCACATTTTTTACAATTTTAAAAGCAGCAAGTAAAGGAACTCCATTTTTTAGAAGAGTTGCTAATGTTGTAGAAAATCTTGCAACAGCATTCATTCTGATAATAGAACCAAAAATAGGCATATTTAATTTAAATTCATCAAATTTCTTTCGTCCATCAGGAGTTGCAACCCATTTTTTAAATAAAACTGCTACAACAACAAAAAATAATATCATAACAAGCCAATATGAGGCCATGAAATTAGATATAGCTATTAAAAATTTAGTAATAGGTGGCAATGTTGCTTTCATTTTAATAAAAAGAGCAGTTATTTTAGGTATTACAAATACAAATAGTGCTCCAACAACTAAAACAGAAATAAAAATCATAATTACCGGATAAGCTAAACTAGAAATCACCTTTCTTTTTAATTTTGCTTGTTTAACAGTAAATTCTGACAATCTATCTAAAACAATATCTAAAGTACCACTAGACTCACCTGCTTGTATCATACTAACATATAAATTAGAAAATATTTTAGGATGTTTTCTTAAGGCATCAGCAAACGCAGTACCTTCATTTACTTCTTGCTTAACTTGTGATAAAACCATTTTAAAGTTTTCATCTTCTGTTTGGTCTATTAATGCAGTTAATGATTCAACTAAGGTAATCCCAGAACGAATTAAAACAGATAATTGTTTAGTCATGATAGATAAGTCTTCAGAAGTTACTTTTTTTTGAAACATTGATGATTTTCTAGCATTATTTTTTTGTTTTACGGATTTAATACTAGTTACAAAAACACCTTCATTTGAAAGTAAAGATTTTAATTGAGACTCGGTATCACTATTTCGGATACCTTTTATATCTTTACCATTTTTATCAATACCTTTAAATTCAAATACTGCCATAATTATACCAATTCATCTTGAGTAACTCTCAATACTTCTTCTACTGATGTTATTCCCTGTAATACCTTTAATGCGCCATCTTCTCTTAGAGTTTTCATACCCTTAGCTTTTGCCATATTTTTTATTTTATTCGCATCTTCATTTTGATTGATTAGTGATTTAATTTCATCACCAATAAGCATTAATTCATAAATTCCTGTTCTTCCTGAATAACCATTATTCATACACTTAGTACAACCATTAGCCTTATAGATGATAGTATCAGGAGCAACGTCAGCCATAGTTAAACCTATTTTATTAAGTTCTATTTCTGTTGGTTTCATAGGAGTTTTACAATGATTACACAATCTTCTAACAAGCCTTTGTGCTAATATTCCTATAACCGTTGACCCAACTAAATAAGGCTCAACCCCCATATCGACTAAACGCGTAGGTGAAGAAGCAGTATCATTTGTGTGTAGAGTAGATAAAACTAAATGCCCTGTCATAGCAGCCTGCATTGCAATATCTGCTGTTTCTTTATCACGAATTTCACCTATCATTACAACATCAGGATCCTGTCTAAGAATTTCTCTGAGGGCTGCCGCAAAAGACATGTTAATCTTAGGGTTAACTTGAACTTGTGAAATACCTCTTATTTGGTACTCAACAGGGTTTTCAACTGTAATTATATTTAATTCAGGTGAATTAATTTTAGAAAGAGCAGAATAAAGAGTTGTACTTTTACCACTTCCTGTAGGCCCTGTAACAAGAATAATTCCATGAGGCTGTTTTATCAATTTATGCATATCATAAAGAACTTGCTCACTAAAACCATTTTTGGTTAAATCAAGAGTTGTTCCTTTTTGGTCAAGAAGTCTCATAACTATTCTTTCACCAAACCATGCAGGTAAAGTTGATAAACGAATATCAATATCACGACCAGCAAGTTTAATTTTGATTCTGCCACTTTGTGGAAGTCTTTTTTCCGCAATGTTTAATCCACCCATGATTTTTATTCTTGATGCAATAGCAGAATGAACATTTTTAGGTTGTTTCATAACTTCTTTTAAGACACCATCTATCCTAAACCTAATAACGATATCTTTCTCATAAGCTTCAATATGTATATCACTTACCTTTTCTTTTACAGCTCTATATAATAATCTATTTACAAATCTAATAACAGGAGCTTCGTCATCTGATGCTTCTAGCAAATCTCTTTCTAATTCTTCAAAATCTTCGCCATCATCATCATCTTCTTTTTGAATTTCTTCTAAATTGTTTCCACTCATAGTAGAAAGTTGATCATAAGTATGATTTAATGCCTCTATAATCGCATGAGAATCAGAAAAAACAGGTTTACAAAATTTATCAAAAATATAAGAGAAATCATCTAACATTCTTAAATTATTAAAATCAGCAAATGCAACTAAAAGATTAGAATTTTCAATTTTAAACGGTATTGCAAGATTCCCTTTTAAAAAAGATAGAGTTAAGGTTTCAAAGTACTGATATAATGATTCATCAACAGTTAATTCATCATAGTACTTAACATTATATTGTTCAGAAAGGACTTCATATAGTTTTTTGGAATTAATATATTTTTTAGAAATTAATAACTCACCTATTTTATTGTTAGCTTTTTCTTTTTGTAATAATAAAACTTCATCTAATTGTTCTATTGTTATATAATTATGAGCTAATAATAATTGACCTATTTTTTCTCTCATTTCTTTCCTTTTTTATTATTTTCTCCATTTTTAGTAGGATAAGACGGCGTCTTATCCTTACTAGTTGTAGTATCAGAAGGTTTATTTATTGAACTTTTACTATCACTAGATTTTTCACCTACATCTTTATTTAACTTGATTTTTTGTTCAAATTTATTAAGGCTACGATTCATTTCGGAAATAAGTCCTCTTTTTTTACTATAGTCAACAAAAATATCAAAACCATCTCTTAACCTTTTTTTCAATCTTTTAAATTCCTCAAAGTCTTCTCTTTTTTTATTCCAAATTTTATTCATATCAGCAGAATCCCTTATAATATAAGGAGTCAAGAACACTAACAAATTAGACTTAGAAATCCTACTTGATTTGTACTTAAAAAAGAAGCCTAAAACTGGAATATCTCCTAATAATGGAACTTTATTTTCTGTAATAGTTGTATTATCTTTAATTAAGCCACCTATTACTACTGTTTGCTGATCAGGAACAACAACGGTGGTTTTAACTTGTCTTTTTGAAGTTGTAGGGCCTTTTATTGGGTCAATAGACTTAACTTCGGTTATTTCTTGATTAACTTCTAATTTAACTTGATTGTCTCCTGATATCTGAGGAGTTATTTTAAGCTTTATTGCAACATCTTGCCTTTGTATTGAAACAATAGGCATATAAGCAGATGAAGATGATGAACCACTTGAAAATCCATTTGAAATGCCAGAAGGGAATGGAACATTTTCACCAACAACAAATTCAGCTTCCTCATTATCCATAGTTAAAACCTGTGGTGAAGATAAAACATTTACATCGTTATTTGTTTCAAGAGCCTTTAAAATTACTCCAAAAGAAGGTATCGTAATATTATCTGTAATACTTAAAGGTGTTGTTGTTAGTGCACCAAATGCAAATCCACTTAATGCCGCAGGATTTACAGCCATACTTGATAAATCCCCAAAGTTAGTCCCAGCAAAAACAGGAACATTCTCCCCTTTTACACTTGTTTCATGACCTCCATTTCCGGATAAGCCAATATCTCTACTTCTGTCAATTGAAATTTCCATAATAACAGCTTCTACATAAACCTGCTTTCTTTTTAAATCTAATAATTCAATAACCTTTCTTAAAGCATTATAATCTTTCGCAGAGGCAACAACAACTAAAGTATTTGTTGGTTTATCCGCCGTTACCTTAACCTCTCCTTGGAACATAACTCCACCAAGAGAACCAACAGGCTTTTTAGTTTTCCTTCTTTTAGAGGAGGATCTAGAGCTACCTGAAGATAAAGAATTAATAGTAGATGCAATTTCATCAGCTTTAGCATTTTTTAAGTAGTAAACATGTATAGTACTGTCATCTTCAAGAGGAATATCAAGTTTTCTTATTAAATCCATTAACTTTATTTTAGATGCTTTATCTGATTTTATAATTAACTGATTGGTTCTTTCATCATATAAAACTTTATCTATATTTAACACAGAATAGTCTGAAGAACTTGATTTAGAAGACTTTGTTTTTTTAGCTCTACTTGACTTAATTGCTCTTATCTTTCTACTACTTCTATTTCTATTATTCCTATTTCTTTTTAAGTCAAAAATCTCTTCTATTTTTTGGGATAAATCTCTTGCATCAGCATAATAAACAGGTACAAGCCAAACTTTATCCATAGTATCAACAGGGACATCAATTTGTTTAATTATTTTAAAAATATTATTTATTCTTCTTCCAGCATCAGTATAAATAAGCATTGAAGTAGGTTCATAAGAAGAAACATTGCCATCTCTACTTTTCATTTTGTTTATTAAGTTTTCAACATCCCTTAATTTAGCATATTTTAAATTATAAATTTTAGTTACTAAATAATCTACATTTGGAACTCTTTGATTTTGAAAATAAATAAAATTTGGTTTATTTGCATCTCTTATTGGAACAATTTTATAATATTTACCAGATCTAAGAACAGAATAATTATTCATAGTTAAAACAGTAAAAAAAGCAGATAGAGCTTCTGATGGAGTTACCTTTCTAGGAGAAATAATAGTTATTTTCTTACCCCTTAAATTAGCGGGAACAATAAAATTAGTATCTGTAATATCAGAAATATACTTAATTATATCACCAAGTTCAACATCACTATAATCTAAATTTATTTTTGTTGATTTATCAGCTTTTTTTAGATGAACAATAGGGTCTGGAATAGGAGTCATAATTGGAGCAGAAACTAGTTCACCATTTACTTTCGTTTTAACAGTTTTATCATTATCATAACGATAAGCGGCTCCTCTTCCATTGCTGATAACAGAAGGACGATTTTCCTTATTGCTACTTTTACTATTCTTATGGCTTCTTGCAGTTTTAGAATTTACGACATTAAGATTTCTTAATTCTTTCCTAGACTTTTTCTTAGTTGCAGACTTATTAATTTTAATATCTGAACCTAAAGATTTTATTCCTTTAGTTTTCCCATGAGAAAGTCCATATTTCATTTTAGATTTATCAATAGCAATTCCTTTAGTTTTAAATCTATTTACTAATGCTTCACTATTCGCATAAGTTAAATTAAATAAAAATAAAGTTAAAATGCCATAAACAAAAATTTTCATAATTACTCCATATTACTTTACGTTATAGTCCATTGTTAATTTTTTACCGTGCCTTAAAATAGATACATTCATATTAGAAATACCATCTTGCAATCTTGAATACATTTCAAGAGCTCTGTCTGGATTATCTAATTTTTCACCATTTATAGATTCAATAATATCTCCATTTTTAATCCCTATCTTTCCAAAAAGACTTCCTCTTTTTATTGCAAATAATTTAAAACCTAAGGATTTTCCTGGATTTTTCTTATCTCTAGCAAAAACCCCCCTAGCCTCTCTACTTATCCTACTTAAGCTTTTAAGTTCTTTATTTAAATCTTCAGCATCAATAGTATATGAGTTTTCACCTGTTTGTTTCACATCAATACGGCTTCCACTTCTATTACTAGATAGATTATTGTTTCTTTTAAAACTAGATGAATTCCTAGAAGATCTATTATTTTTCTTTTTACCATTCATACCAAGAAATAAACATTCTTTTTTGCCATTTCTATCAAGCATTACAACAGAACGCCTAATGTCATAAACAGTTACTCCTGTTTCAACAAAATCATCACCTTCAGCATAATATTTTGTTTTTTTAGTGCCACTATCATACACGGCAAAGTATGAGTATTCTTTTGGTTCAGCAGGCATCGTTGCTTTTACATCAGCAACAATTTTGCTCAGCTCACAAATATAGCCATTACTATTTTTTTCTTCTTCAGTAACATCAATATTGTCATCTATTTCAGCAATATTTTTACTATCAAAAGATAGTTCTGAATTAAAAATATTTTTTTTAACAATATAAGATGCTGTTTTTTGACTATGTGGAGCTTTTTTTACTTTACTTGTATTACCTGATATAACAACTTCTTGATAACCAACTGCTTTGTTTAAAATCAATTGATTTAAAAGTTTCGCACCTAAAAATGCTGTTGTTGCAGTAAATAGTATCAGTATAATGAATTTAATATCTTTAAACATAAAACCCTAAAAAATATAACACAAAAATATTATAGCAATTTTTTTTCCACACAAAAAAGACCTATAAAGCTTAATATTTTGCCATTTTGACAACTATGTAAAATCAAGAAATGACAAAATGACAAAACAAGAACACTGTTAATTAAATTTGATTACTCCTAAGAAAAACAATAGCAATGGCTTATCTCTTCAATTACTACATACCATTCATGCAACAACAGTAGGGGCAAATAACGGCGTAGAACTACAAGTTGGCCTTCACTTTTTAAACAAAAATACATTATTCATTTTAATTAAAACAATTATAAAATATTTGACATTTTAATATTAATTATTATTCTATATATGTTTAACTTAGTTTATGATATTTTTAAAGGAGAGAACATGGATAAAAAGATATTAGATGTTGCAATTATAGGTGGTGGCCCAGGTGGATTAACAGCAGGACTTTATGGCTCAAGAGCATTAATGAATATAAAATTATTCGAACAACTTGGCGTTGGTGGTGAAGCTGCAAGAACCGATGTAATAGAAAATTACCCAGGCTTTGAGCAACCAGTTAATGGTATGGAATTAATGATGAAATTTAATGCTCAAGCAGAAAGATTTGGTCTAGAAGCAACTTATGAAGAAGTTTTAAGCTTAGATTTACAGGATGATATCAAAAAAATCGAAACAACAGAAGGTGTTCATGAAGCTAAATCTGTTATCATTGCAACAGGAACTCACCACAGAACTCTTGATGTTCCTGGTGAAAAAGAATATGCAGGACAAGGAGTTTCTTATTGTGCAACATGTGATGGAGCATTTTTCAGAAATCAGGTAGTTGCAGTTATTGGAGGAGGAGATTCTTCTGTTAAAGAAGCTATTTATTTAACAAGATTTGCATCAAAAGTATATATTATTCATAGAAGAAAAGGTTTTAGAGCAGAAAAAATTACTATGGATATGGCCAGAAAAAATGAAAAAATTGAATTTATTGTAGACACAGTTGTTGAAGAAATTTCAGGAACACAGCAAGCAGGTGTTACTCATGTTAATTTACTAAATAAACTAACTAAAGAAAAATCAAAATTAGATGTAAATGGCGTATTTATTTTTGTTGGAATGCTCCCTAATACCTCTGAAATCATCAAAGAAAAAGATGCCAAGTTGATTTTAGACGAAGCAGGATATTTGAAAACTGATATCAATATGAAAACCGCAATAGATGGTGTTTATGCAATCGGAGATGTTAGAGCACACTCAAAAAGGCAGGTTGCAGTTGCAGTTGGTGATGCAGTTACTGCATTAATGGACGCAGAGCAATATATAGAGCAAAAATTTCATAGTTAATATTCTCCATTTCTTTTACTATAATAAAAAATATGATTTAGTTATTTAATATAAATAGAGGAATAATGAAAAAACACATAATTAATATAAAAACTACTAAAAAAAATCAAATTATTGATATTACACAAAAAATATCAAATCTAATTCAAGGTATTGATGATAAAATAATCACCATTTCAGTTGCTCATACAACAGCAGGAATAACTATTAACGAAAACTATGATCCTGATGTAAAAATAGATATAATTTATTCATTAAACAAAATTTCCCCTGATTATAAAACTTTCAGGCACATGGAAGGAAACAGCGATGCTCATATAAAAGCAACTTTGGTTGGTAGAACAGAACAAATTGCAGTAATCGATAGCAAACTTGATTTAGGACGCTGGGAAGGAATATATTTTTGCGAATTTGATGGAGCAAGAAATAGAGAAATATGGGTTTATGTATAATTCTTTTCACATAACTCAGAAATAACACAGTCATCACACTTAGGCTTTCTTGCCTTACAAATATATCGACCATGTAAAATTAAATAATGATGAGCATCTAGTCCATATTCTTTAGGTATAATTTTTAACAATTGCTTTTCTGTTTCAAGTACATTTTTTGCTTTAACCAAACCTATTCTATTACTAACTCTAAAAACATGAGTATCTACTGCCATAGTCGGTTTACCAAAAGCAACATTCAATATAACATTTGCTGTTTTTCTTCCTGCTCCAGGTAATTTCATTAAGTCTTTTAAGTCATCAGGAACAACTGAATTAAAGTCTGATTTTAGTATTTTGGCTGTTTTGATTATATTTTTAGCCTTATTATTATATAAACCTATAGACTTTATATGCTCTTTTAAGCCATCTTCACCTAAATTTATAAAATCATCAGGAGTTTTACAAATCTTAAATAACCCTACGGTTGCTTTATTAACTGAAATATCTGTAGCTTGTGCCGATAAAATTACTGCAACTAATAATTGAAAATTATTTTCATATTTTAATTCAGAAATAGGAGTTTCAATTGATGTAGCAAGTAAATCAAAGATTTCTTTTGCTTTTTTTTTATTCATATTTCTCCATTTTATAACAAACAGATATTACTAACTTATAATCATTATACAAAGCCTATATTTATTGTCAAACTTTAAAAAAACTATCAAATTATTAATTATATTTGACTTATAGATAAGTTTATACGATAATTACATAATCATATTTGAGGGGGCTTAAATAATGGATAAATTTATTACTAAAATATTGTATCTTATTTTTATATTATTTATTTCATGTTCTAACAATGAACTGCACGATTTCGAAAAAGTAGAAAAAGAACCAGATTTTAAACTATTTGAAATGCTAGATGATTATCCAGCATTAAAAGATAGTTTATCCAAGATTAATCAACATGAAGTTAACTTATTGTTGGCAAGTTCTGTAAATCATAATATAGAAGAATCAAAAATACTGTTTTCAATATTTCCTCAGATTGTTAGCCCTTTGGTTGATACAATTGATAATCTTAAAATTATTCTTAGCAGAATAATAAATCAGAATACTCTTGATAATACAGATGGAAATATTAATAACTCTCAAAACTTTTATTCTTTTTTAGATGATTTTTTTAAGGAATATTTTGAACCTTCAAAGGACTTAATTGCAATTATGCAAAAATCTATTGCATATTTAATAGATACACAATCTAGTAAAATAGAAGATAGAATGGCTACATTTATTGAAATTTTAACGGATACAGAGGGACAGAGTTTAAAAACAATTTTACCGTTGCTTCAGAAAGGATTATCCAAAATTTTAATTATTGATGATAAAGAAATGGTTATTAACGGTAAAAATACAGATTTAGGTAATAGTGTAAAAGGCTTTGATGCGCTTTTAATGGGATTTAATCAGATTTTTACAAGTGATGAAATTGCCAGAAGTGCTTTTATTGATTTTTTATATGCAGGTAGTGATATTTTCTCTGTTTCGGTTAATGGTAATACTTCTGCAGAAGTATTAAAGGATTTACTGATAAATATTGAAAAATACTCTATTGAAGGAGGAAATATATATGACAGTAATTCCAATTATAATAATGACAGTAATGGTATTTATGTAAATGTAGATTTAATAAATGGAACAAGGGAATTATGGCCTAGTTTTGTTGAGTTATTTATAAAGGCAAAAGGAAATTGGGAAAATAATGAATTACCTGATTACTCTAAAATATATGACCCTGAAAATGGAGAATCTATTATGGAATTTTTAACGCATCAATTTTATCAATTAAAGCTAACAGCAGGTATTGATTTAAATGATGAACTTTCTGACTATGGTAATGGAGGAATTGAAGAAAGCTTATTAAAAATGATTGAGTACAACGCATATGGAGAAAAAAGAACAGAAGCTAATTATAAAGTATCATATCTAGATCATTTACTGTACACTTTAACCTCTGCTTACGACTTTGGATATTTCACAAGAATATCATCAGACAACGAACCTTATACTAATCATGGCTATGGACATGCTAAAAAAACCAATGGTATAATTACACTTAATGATACTCTTTATAGTATGACTACTGGTCAAAAAATTGATGCCATGAATAACATTCATAATGCTTATAGTCTTGCACTCTCTCACAGAACAGACCAAGCAGACTATGTTTTTCGTTCTAGTGAACTTTTTACAAGAAGTGAAGCAAGTCAACATAAATATTATATGGGTTACGACTTTCCTGCATTAACATTACTAAATGGATTTTCTGTAGGAGATGCAGGGCTTGCTAATGGTGGAGAACATGTAGAAAGCTTAAAAAAAGATAGTGGCATTAAAGATATTTCAACAATTTCAGATTCTACTAATGGAGAAGATAATAGAACTTATTACCCTAAAGTTGGAAATGGTTTTGGTGAACTAAATACTAGCCGTTGGGTTATGGGGTGGATGGCTAGAGCTTGTTGGGAAGGTGAAGGCCCTTATTATGCAACTCAAGCTCCAATTAATAAAGAAACGACTACACAAATTGATGTAAACGGAGATGGAACCAAAGAAACTGTTAATATTTATTATCTTCCAAGTGGAGAAATATATGCTTATGTTTACAAAGAAAATGCTAATGATAATAGTACTTGGAAATATTTTTACCCTACCAATAACTCAGACCAAGAAGATAGAAATTCAATAAAATGGGAAAACTTATACCAAAGAACAAACAGATATCAAGCTCAATGGCATACCGATTATTATCTATTTAAATCAAAATATAATGATGGCGATAGCCAAACTAAATATTATTCTTTTGATTCTGTTATAGGAAATACTGGTGAAGACAAATATTTAATGTCAAAATACAGAAATAAAAGAGTTGTTAATGATGCAGCTACAGACAGAGCTGGTACTTTGTGGTATTATGAGAAAATACAAGAAAACGACCCCAAAAGAGAATGTGCAACTCAAGAAGAAGCAATGTTTAGAAATTATCAATGGTTAATGTTTGAAAAAAAGATAGTTTTTACTATTCCAATGAGGTCCTATGTTCATCAAACTGTTCTTGGGGTAAATATAGATGTTGATTCTGCTATAATGAATATTATTGAAGCAAATGGTATTCAGGGTGTTGCAAATGCCAAAAAAGGTGCTGGGAACGGAGTTTGGAATATAAAAGGAGATGAAGGACTTGATTTAGGTATTCCTCAAAAAGAAACTAATATTAACTATGGAAATAGTTTTGAACTAGGAGATTCAAGAGTTGTTGTTTTTATGAAGGAAGATGGAGATTATGTTACCTCATTAGATGCAAGTGGTGATAAAGTTGATTTAGCAACTATTTTCAATATTATATTAGGCAATAATCATGTTTTGCCTGATGTTGTAGGGCAAAACTTAGCACCTATCAGTAATATGGCTTTTATTCATACGGAAAATATTGCATCTGATTCAGATATAATAGGAAATAATGATAATCCAATATGGAAAAAAAGAAATAAATTATTTCCAATTGTAATAGCACTAGTAAGTAATTTACATAAAAATACATATTATGAAGCAGATACTGTGGCAGGGAGTCATAGTTATAATTTTAGTGGAAATCATAAATATCCTATAAAAATAATTAGAGACCTTATTTTTATGTTAGGACAACCATTAATTAGACATTTTGATACTTATGGTGGCAGATGGGTTCCACGAATGAATGATGAAAATAGTTTTGATACGGATACAGCATTTTTTGCTCCTAAGGGTAAAGGAATTGATTACAGACCAAAAGAAAACTTAAAATCAGTAATAAGTATACTTTCGGAAAATGAATATTCAAAAAGTGATGGTTTAATTCCACTACTTTCACAAACAAAATTAATAACGAAACTATTCAACTTTTTACAATTTTTAGGCCGTGAAGATGGTGTTTATGCTGATATAGACAAAACAAGTTCTGATTATTTGAAGTGGGGAGCAAGAAGAAAGATTTTTTATGGTTTAGAACAAATTCTAACTTCAGTAAAAACAACTCCGGGTATTGCATATTCAAGAGGATATTTTAATATAGAACATCCAAATTCTTTTTTTGAGAAAACAGATTCTGATATAGACCTTGATGTTATTCTTGATGAGTTAATTGGGTCAAAAACTTCAAATAAAGGTGTTTATTTGTTTGTAAAAAATCGTCCTAATAAGGCCGACTGGGAGAATTTTAATTTTGCAATAAAATCAATGGGGGCTTTATTTTCAGATAAAAGCCAATATGGAGAAAAATATAGAATTTTAGAACATCTAATCAATATTGCAACACATATACTTACAGGCTTTAAAGCAAGTTCAAAACAGTTGATTGGGCTAAGACATTCTCTCGCAATGATAACAACTTACTATGATAAAGAAAATAATGTATGGATACAAACAAAGGAATTACAGAATATTTTAACAGATTTATTACCTAAAATATTACTAGCATACAAAGGAAATTATAAAAGTGTATTGATAGCTTTAAAATCCATGAGTAAAGACAAAGGATTGATGCAGTATTTCCTTGAAAATATAAAAACAGATGAAAAATCAGAAGAAATTATAAAAGAAATATATGATTTTTTAAATAGTGATTTAATTAGCAATAAAGAATCTTCATTTTGGAAAGATATTTCTCAACTAATGCTAGATTTGGCTAATATGCTAGAAGATAATGGTGAATATGTTCAAGATTACGAATAAGGAGAGAATATGACTAAAATTTTATTAATTACAATATTTTTATTTAGCTCATTAATTTATGCAAATTATGCTGATACCTATGGTATTTCTTCAGAGGAAATTTCAAAAGGTAATGCTGTTACTGCAACAGTAAATAACTGGAGCAGTGCTTATTACAATATTGCTGGACTTGGAAAAACGAAGTATCTAAAGAATAAAAAACAAACTAATGAACTTGCAGTTTCATATATGTACACCTTACCTTTATTAAATCTTAATATAGAAAAAGAAACAAACGCTACAAAAGACCTTAAATTTGGAACTATTACTTTTGGTGTAGCAATTGACATAAGAAACTTTATTAATTTACCTAAAATGATTTCATCTGCAAGATTTGGAATGATAATGGGAATGATGCAGGATGGAACCCTTGCTCGAGTTAATGATTTGGATATCAGAAGTCATAGCTTTTTAAGATACGGTAGAGATATTCAAAGAGCTGTAATATTTAGTGGTTTAGGATTAGGTTTTAATAACGATATGTTTGGTATAGGTTTTGGAGCAAATATCTGGACTACAGGAAAAGGTAAAATTAAAATGAGTAATTTAGAGCTTAATAGTGGTAAACAAATTCCATCTTCACAAACTCAGCTTGATTTAAGTCCTAAAATGGCTCCAGTTGTAGGGTTTTATTTTTCTTATGCTGATTTTGACTTAGGATTTAGTTATAAACACGAATTATATATGGATTTGCCTCTTGAAACAAATGCAGCAATGCTTCTTGCAGGAGTTGAAATGGCACTTGAATTATATGTTACTGATTTTTACACTCCGACTTCATTAACACTAGGTTTAGCATATAAATTTAGTGATTTAACTTTAAGTATTGATGTAGAATACCAAATGTGGTCTAACTTTGTGAAATCAAAATCTGCACAAAATTTTGTTGAAATATACAATAAAGACAATGGAGACAAAGAAGACATAGTTCTTCCTGAAATGAAGGATATTATTATACCTAAAATAGGTATTTCATATTCAGGGCTTAAAGATTTTAGATTTAATGCTGGATACTATTACCGACCTACATTTTTACCTGATGATGCTGGTAAAACCTTTTATAATTTTATGGATAGTAATGCACAAGTTATTTCACTTGGAGTAAATTATATTATACCTAAAAATTCAGTATTAGTTGCATCAATGGAGTTGAATTTTACCACACAATTTCAAATATTATCATCAAAAGATGTAATTAAATCAGCTGATTTCGTAAGTGATTTAAATCCTGATTATAATTTTAATGGAACAGTAATATCTATTTTTGCCGAAATTTTGATGAGATGGTAAATAATTACTTTCTTATCTCATACTCTTGAAATCTAACATCTAGACCACCATTATATAATTCATATATTTTACTTGGTTTCATTTTAGTTTTTTTAAGTGCAGACAAATTAGAGCTCATAATCCAAAGCCTATAACCTTTAAAATTAGCTTTCACATGATTTCCTAAGTCCATATAAAGTTCATCTACATTATCCTCTAATCGTTCTCCATAAGGAGGATTAGTAATAATTACACCATTATCAATTTCAGAATGGGTATTATCTCTAAAATCTCCTACAGATAAGTTTATGGAGTTTTCTAAATTCAACATTTTCAATTGAGTTTCAACGATATCAACATACTTTTTGTTGATATCGTTGCCATATAAAAATAAATCTTTATCAATAATATATTGCTTACTCTCTTTAACAACTTTTTTATATAAATCACTACTATAATCTTTCCAATTCATAAAAGCATAGTTATCCCTAAGAATTCTTGGAGGAATATTTTTAGCATACATTAATGCCTCAATTAAAATAGTACCACTTCCACACATAATATCATATAAAGGCTCTGTTTTGTTCCAATCACTTTTCATAACAATAGAAGCAGCCAAAACTTCGTTTAAGGGAGCTTTATGCCCTCCCCTCCGATAGCCTCTTCTATGCAAAGACTCCCCACTTGAATCAAGAGATATTTCAACTAATTTATTTTTAACATGAACATGAATATTAATATCAGCAAACTTAGATTTAACATTTGGTCTTTTTTTAAATATTTCCATGAATCTGTCGGCAATAGCATCTTTAACCTTTAATGAAGCATAATTCAAATTATTATAATAATCAGAAAATCCCACAGTTGAAACAGAAAAGTTGTTATCAACACTAAACCAGTTTTCCCATTTAATTTTTCTTGCCACATGATAAATATCATCAGATTTTATAATTTGCTCTTTTCTTAATGGCATAATAACTTTTAATGCACTCCTAAGATATACATTAGCTTTATATAAAAACTCTTTATCTCCCTTAAAAAACACAGCTCTTGAGCTAATTTTAATACCTGTTGCCCCCAAATCTTCTAATTCTTGAGCTAAAACATCTTCAAGACCTTTAAAAGTCGTTGC
>JAMOQH010000165.1 GCA_027064085.1 bacterium
TTTCTTAATTTATCAAGATTTATCATGCTATGTAAATGTGTTTCAGATATATTCTTTTTTATAAATTAGAAACGATTGGAGTTTTGAATAAAAACTAAAAAATTCTTGCAAGGTGAAATCGAAATATCCTCTTTCCTTAAAATTAATAAATAAAAAATTGAAAAAAAAGAGAAAAAAAGCTATATTTATACTAGGTAAAGGAGAAAATGTTATGACCATACTTGAAACTACATTAATAATTATTTTGGGAGCGTTAACTTTTGCTTTTATTTTCATAATGAAGTCTAAAATGAATAAGGATAATAACTTTAATCATGTAGATGCTTTATATTACTTAGAATCTACAGAATTTATAATTGATAACTTTACCGCTCATAAAATAAAATTTGATATGAATAATCAATCTAATTGGAGAAAATATCAAAACATAGAATTAAAATTTAATAAAAAAACAAACAATTATTCTTTAATAATTAGTTATATTTCAGATGAACATAAAAAAGAAAGCCTAAAAAGAATAGGATTATAAAATAATTAAATTTTATATTTTTTTCTAAAAAATAAAGGAAGGGAACTAATCATAATTATAAAACCTCCTATCCATAACCAAATAATAAGGGGATTTATATATGCTCTTATAAAAATTAGGTTTTTTTCAATATCAAAACCCTCTAATACAACATATAAGTCTTCTGCTAATGTGGAATAAATTGACACCTCTGAAGTAACTCCTTCTATTGCATTATTATAAAAGTTTTTATGAGGTTTGAGTGTATCAATTTTTTTACCATTTTTATATAAATCTATTAAGGCGTAAACCTGATCTTTGTCAATATTTGAGCTATCAAGATATATTTTTTTAAACTTTAGCTGATATGAATCTATTTTTAAACTTTGGTTAATTTCAAGCATTTTAGCTTTTTCTGTATTAAAAGCTGTTCCTGCCAAGCCAATAAAAATCATTACCATTCCTAAATGAACTAGATATCCGGCATATTTACTGTTTCTTTTTACAAAAAGCCAAATAATTGCATTTTTAAATGAATAGTTTTCTTTTTTTAGGTATTTGAATGCCCAAGAAAATTCATAAGTTATAATTATTATATTAAAAAATGATAGTGATATTGCTAAAAGAGAGTAAATACTTGATATCTTTTTTATCATTTCTGGTTTAAGTATTATAACTGCAATAGTGAAAATAATTGTTAAAGTAAATGCAGGTAGTAGCCTTTTTTTGAAATTATTTTCAGTAATCTTTTTCCATGAAAATGTAGGAGCTAAACCCATTAATAGTAGTATAAAAAGGCCAATCGGACTAAATACTTGATTAAAATATTCTTTGTTTATGGATATTTTTTCGCCAAAAGCTTTAAAAATATTCGGAGATAATGTACCAAATAAAACTATAAAAACTCCAACTAGAAAAGCTAAATTAGCAAATAAATAGCTATTCTCTCGGGAAAAGAATGATTTTAAGTTAGCATAGGTTTTTAATTGTTTTAATCTATAAATAAGTAAAAAGATGGAGATAATAGAAAAAATAATTAAAAATCCTATAAAATACCAACCTATAGTAGATTTTGCAAATGCATGAACAGAATCAATAAAACCAGATCTTGTAATAAATGTACCTAAAATTGTTAAGGCATAAGTTATCATTCCTAAAACAATAGTCCATTTTTTAAAAATACCTCTTTTGAGTTGTAAATTCGCACTATGAATATATGCTGTTGATGTTAACCAAGGTACGAAAGAAGCATTTTCAACAGGATCCCATGCCCAAAAACCTCCCCAACCAAGTTCTGTATATGCCCATTGAGCACCTAAGATATTACCCATGGTTAGAAATAGCCAAGAAACTAATGCCCAATTTCGTGATAAAATAATCCATTCTGAATCTAGTTTATTGGTAATCAATCCTGCAAAAATAAAAGCAACAACAATGTTAAAGCCAACATATCCTAAATATAATAGTGGAGGGTGGAATAACATAGAAAATGTTTGAAGTTGAGGATTTAAACCTACTCCATCTGTTGGTAACTTTTCTTTTAAAGAAAAAATTTCAAAAGGATTAGAAGTAAATAATACTATATAAAGAAAGAATAATAATGATAAACCTAAAAACCATAAAATATGAGGAAGCATTATTTTTTCTTTTTTAGGATATGTTAATATTAAAATAATTATAAACATTGCTAAAATAGCAGTCCAAAATAATAAACTGCCTGCTTGTCCAGCCCAAAGAGCTGATACTTTATACCAAAATCCTGTTGTTGAATCAGAATAATGAGCAACAAATTTAATAGTATAATCATTAGTTACAAAAGCATAAACTAATGCAATTGTTGAAACCCAAATTAAAAATGAAGAACTTAATATAAGATACTTACTTACTTCAATATATTTTATAGATTTTTTCTTTATAGCAAATACTGCAAATATTATTGAAAATATTAATATTATAAAAGCTAAATAAAGAAATAATTGTCCTAATAATGCCAAAATTGCTCCTTATTTTTTATCTGTATTTTTTATTTTTATTTCATCAGGGTGTTCATCTCCTTGAGACTCATACTTGGAAGGACATTTCGAAATAATTGAACTTGCAACAAACTCACCATTTTTATTTAACTCTCCTGTGCAAACAACATCTGCATCTTTTTGGAATGAATCAGGTAATACACCAGTGTAAAGGATAGTAATCTTAGCAGGATCTTTTTTTATTAGTTTATCCTTTATTTTAAATTTATATACTTTACCTTCTGATGTTAGTTTTTCTTCAAGCTTATCATTTAAAACTTTACCTGTTATTTTAATTTCTTTACCAATAAAGCTAGAAGGAGAAGCTTTTAAGTCATTTATTGATAAATATGATATTTTGTTATTTACAAATGATGCAGAAATCAAATATCCAACGGTTGCTAGCATTAATATGATTGCAATTACTATTTTTTTATTCATTTATATCTCCTACAATTCAACTTAAGTATTTAATGATATAATTATGATATTGTCAAGTAAGTTTTTGTATTTTAAAAAGACTTCACTTTAAATTCAAAAATAATAAGCTTTTAAATGATCTTATTTTAGCTGTGTGGTCGTTCTTAACATTTGGTCGGCTGTCTGAACTGATTTTGAATTAAATTCATAGGCTCTTTGAGTTGTGATTAAGCTAACCATTTCTTCTACTACTTTAACATTAGACGATTCTAAAAAACCTTGTTCAAGGCTACCTAAGCTATTTTCTCCCGGTGTGCCAACAATGGAATCTCCCGAAGCAGATGTTGCTTTATACAAGTTTTTACCCATAGCTTCAAGACCTGCAGGATTAATAAATGATGCAGTTTGTATATTTCCTACAACGGAAGCTTGTGTTTGTCCTGATTGAATAACTGAAACTGTTCCATCGCTACCAATATTTACATGCAGGGCATCTTGTGGAATTGTAATATTAGGTTCAAGAGGATAACCATTAGTATTTACAATAACTCCTTGACTGTTTAAATGAAATGAACCATCTCTTGAGTACCCAAGTTCTCCGCTAGGTAATTGAATCTGAAAAAAACCATCTCCTGTAATTGCAATATCAAGAGGATTGTTTGTTACTATCATATCACCTTGAAGCATTATTTTTTGAGCATCTGAAGTTCTAACTCCACTACCAATCTGTGTTCCTGTGGGGTTTTCTATACCATCAGCTGACGATGTACCTGGAGCTTTCATTGTTTGGTAAATCAAATCCTGAAAATCAGCTCTGTTTTTCTTAAAACCTGTTGTGTTAACATTGGCAAGATTGTTGGAAATAACATCAAGTTTAACTTGCTGTGCTTCCATTCCTGTTGCTCCACTGTGTAGTCCCTTTATCATAATACCTCCTATAAATTATTTTATCCTATTCTACCTAAGTCACTAGTTGCTTTTTTATCCATTTCACTAAAGCTTTCAATTGTTTTACCATTTAGTTCAAATTGTCTATGTAATGAAATTAAGTTTACCATTTCTTGAACAGGGCTTACATTTGATGATTCCAGAAAGCCTTGAAGAACAGTTGCCTTACTTTCTATTTCTTGTTCATTTTTATTAGTTTGTTTAAATAAATTTTTTCCAATTTTTTCTAATTTACTCAAATCATTAAAGGTTTTAATAGCAAGTTTAGTATTTTTACTTTTATCAAGATAAATAGTTCCATCTTCATTTATAGTTACTTTTTTACTGTTTTCCAAATCTATTTCTGTATCATTTTCATCTAAAATAGGGTAGCCATCACTAGTAACAAGTAATCCTTCTTTTGAGCGAGTAAAAGAGCCATCACGAGTATAAAGTATTCCTTTAGGGGTTTTAACCTTTAAGAATCCGTTACCATTAATTGCAATATCAAGCATATTATTTGTTTTTTCTAGCATTCCTTGAGTAAATTCGGTAAAATTATCGTCTATGATTACATTATACTTATCAATAGGCAATACTCTTGGAGGCATTTCTACATTTTCAGCCTGAAGCTCGTTTATGTCTTCAAATTCTATTTTTGCCAGTTGGTCTTTAAATATTGTTTTATCTTTTTTGTATCCTGTTGTATTTATATTTGCTAAATTATTAGAAGTGATATCAAGTTGCTTTGATGTTGCAACACTTCCACTCATTGCTGTATATAATCCTCCGTCACTCATATAGCCCCCAAAAGTTCTAATAAGTTTTAAGCATTATTTTTTCCTTTTTTTCTTATTTACCGTTTTAACCACTATTTTGTGGGGTAGATATGGCATCCACTCCATAAAATAGTGTTTTACACGGATTTTTTAGCCAAGCAGTCTAAAAAATTATATATTTTTTATGACATAATTTAATTTTAGTCGTTTTTTTGACAATTTTTATTTATTCTTATAATTTAACATGAACAGTAATTTTATTATCAAAGTCTATATCTTGTGATGGGCAATCTCTTAACTTAGAATCTATTCTTAATTTAAAACCTTTATCTATGTAGCTTATTATATTTTTATTTATTATATTAAATTTTAATACAGTTGCTTTTGTATCAGTATTTTTAATATCGGCGAATGAAATCTCTTTACTTCCATCTTTTAAAGAAATATATATATTCATTTCTGAAATAAAACCAAGAGTATTAGATGAGCTGACTGAATTAGGAATGTTAGTTTGTACCATATTTAATTTTTTTAGAACTATAGAGTCCGCAGGCCAAGTATCTTGTTTTTTTACTTCTTTAATAATATCATCAAATGAATTGGATATAACATCATTTAACTGAGATGTTAAAGCTTCTTTAAATTCTGCTGGTATTTCAAAATCTCCTATACTAGGGGGACATATACTTGGTTTTTCTACTTTTCCTTTTGTACTTGTATCAAAATCAAACTCTATTAATCCACAAGAAACTATAAATATTGACATTATTAAAAATGCTAATGTTGGATATAACTTTTTCATAAAACCTCCAAATAAAAAAATTATAGTACAATTTAAAAAAAAGTCAAATGATTACTGCATTAAATTGTTAAATTTCTTGCAATAAGTTAAATATATAAACTATAATTGTGTTCAATAGATTAATATTGGAGTTGATTATAAAAATTATTGAGAGGAATCAATGAAAGAGTTAAATTATCAATACAAAATTATTGAAGAAAAAAATATTAATGGGAAAAATATCTTAAAAATTAAAGACGATATTTATGATAAAACTATTTTTATGGAAATTTACAAAATTACTGATAGCAATGATTGGGATGAATCAAATGAAGCGGAACAGGAAATAGGCAAACTAAAAGATAGTGGAAAAATTAGTGATTATTTTGTTAATGATGATTATTCATCAGGAGTTAAAACCTTTTATAAAATATATGAAGATTATGATGGATACTCAGATAGCTCTACTGATAATTTAATACCTCAAGAAGCTGTAAATGAACAAATGCAAGAAGATTTATCTAATATTGCATTTAACGATAATCTATCTGATCCTATTTTTAGAGATGATAATAATTATCAATTAGGTGATTTAACTGATACTATTGGCAGTGGATATCAAAAAAATGCTCAAGATTCTTTATCTTCTAACTCAAATGCTGATCGTTTTATAAATGAAAAGCGGGAATTTGATGCTTTAGGGAATTCTGTAGCATCTCATGAAACAAAAGAAGTTGAAACTGTTGTAAAAAATGATCTTGTTCAAAAATCAGAGCCTAAGTTAAACTCTTACACTTCAAAAAACAATCAAGCTGAATTAGAAAGAATTAAAAAATTATCAAATAAGCCTAGTTATAAAACCACTAATACTAACTCTTATACTTACCGTAGTCAAAACACTAAGAGTAAAAAATCAGGTAAAGGTGGAGGTTTTATATTTTTTATTATTATTATAGGTATAATAGGAGTAATTTTTTATACTAATAAGCCCCAAAAGCATTACCATAGATATCGTGCTAATATAAACAATTATAGAAAAGGAGCTGATTATTATAAAAAAGCTTCTTATTATTCTGCTGAAATATACTTTAAGAAAGCCTGTAATTATGACAAAGATAAAAGAGCTTGTTCTATGCTTGGTTTTATTTATGAAACCGGTAAGGTGTATAAAAGCAAAACAACTAAATATCAAATCGCAGTAGATTATTATATAAAAGGTTGTGTTCTAAATGATGCTTACTCTTGTAAGCAAGCAGGTTTTTTAAGTAGAAAAAAACTTAAAAACTATAAATATTCTGCTAAGTATTCTCAAAGAGGTTGTGAACTTAATAATGCTGAAAGTTGTACAGATGCAGGCTATGTATTTGAGGTGAAATTAAAAAATATAGAAAAAGCTAAAACTCTTTACGAAAAAGGTTGTAAGTTGAAAAATAAAACAGCTTGCAATAATTTAGCACTTGTTTATCATTATGATAAAATTAAGGGGATAAAAAATATTAAAAAAGCTAAAGAACTTTATGCGAAAGCGTGTAAATTAGGTAATAAAAAATCTTGTAATATTAAATTTGGAACTAATACTAATGATAAAAAAGATATAGAAATATCTGATAATCCTGAAGAACTTTTTAAATTAGCTTGGACATATCAAAATAAAAAAGATTACTTTAATGCAAATTTATTATTTTCTAAAGCTTGTGCAAAAAATCATGTTAAATCTTGTAATAATTTAGGTTATAATTATGAAGTAGGAAATGGTTACTCTAAAAGTCTGTTGATGGCTAAAAAATATTTTTTACAAGGATGTGCAAAAAAGAGTGGTTATGCTTGTAATAAAATTGGTTATTTTTATGAAACCGGTATTGAATTTAAAAAAGATTTAAAACAAGCAAGGAAATTTTATAAGAAATCATGTAATTTAGATTATGGTTTAGCATGTAATAATTTAGCAAAAATATTTGAATATGGTAAAGGTATTAAAAAAGATATGGCAAGTGCTAAGTTTTTATATAAAAAGGCTTGTAAATTAGGTTATAAAAAAGCTTGTAAGTAGTTAAGGAATAGGTATTTCTTCTAAAATTCTTTTAATGATGTCTTCTGTTGTGATATTATCGGCTTCTGCTTCATAAGTTAATATAATCCTATGTCTTAAGATGTCAAATGCAACTGTTTTAATGTCTTCAGGGATAACATGTCCTCTATGTTTAATAAAAGCATGTAATCTTGCTGCTAAATGCATATAAATTGTTGCTCTTGGAGATACTCCAAAGTCTATGTAGTCTTTAATATCAGATAAACCATATTTTTCAGGTTCACGAGTTGCAAATGTTATATCTACAATATAATCCATTAAACCTCTTTCATTTGCTCCTCTTTCTTCTAGGTTAATTTGTTTAACGATTTCTCTTGCTTTTAATAGTTGCTCCGCTGAAATAATTTGATTTACTTTTGGTAAAGCTTCAAGTGCAACTCGTTTCATTATTTCTTTTTCTTCTAATTTAGAAGGATATCCCACTTTAATTTTAAACATAAATCTATCTAATTGAGCTTCGGGAAGCGGGTAAGTTCCTTCTTGTTCTACTGGATTTTGAGTTGCCATAACAACAAATGGTTTTTCTAGTTTAAATGTTTCATCTCCAATTGTTATTTGTTTTTCTTGCATTGCTTCAAGTAATGCAGATTGAACTTTTGCAGGAGCACGGTTGATTTCATCAGCTAAAATAAGATTTGCAAAAATTGGACCTTTTTTAACTTGAAATTCAGACTCTCTTTGATTATATACTAATGTTCCAAGTAAATCAGCAGGAAGTAAGTCGGGGGTAAACTGAATTCTTTTAAAATCTAAACTCATAGTATCAGAAAGGGTATTTACTGCTAAAGTTTTTGCAAGCCCAGGTACTCCTTCAAGTAATATATGACCACCACCAATAAGACCCATTAAAATTCGTTCTATCATATATCTTTGACCTACAAGGACCCTAGATACTTCATCTATAACATGGTCAACAAATGCAGATTCTTTTTTTATGTGTTCATTAAAGGCTCTAATATCTTCTAGCATTTTTACTCCCAATAAAGTTAAAATTATGTATAACTGCTAACATTAGTTGGCAGATTGAATTTATAACAATGTTTTACTATTTTTATTCTATAAAAATCAAGGAATGAAAAAAAACATCACAAATAATCATAAAGAATTCTAAAATTTAATATAATAAAATAAAAAAATTGAAAATAAGTTTTAGATAAACTATAATGATTTTTATTTATCTTGGAGGATTTATATACAGTTTAGAGAAGTTTAAAAATAAGCTAACATATAAAAAGTTAAAGATACTTAAGTTAATCCTTGAAGGAAAGTCAATTCTTGATTGGGATAGAATGTATTTTGAAACCAAGCAGGATGTCTTGGATTATCTGTTAGTAAATGAATTTAATATTAATTTAGAAAATGATAGAAAAAGGCTTGATTTTGTATATAAAAATTCAGTAGACTACTTAAAAGATATTTATCAAATTGATGTGCCGGAATACTTTAGTAATAAAAGTATTATAGATGTTTTCTTGTTAGCATCGAAACCAGAGGCTGGAAGAGATTTTAGTGTCGCATTAGCATTATTGAAGGTAATGAATATCATAAATCATGTTGATTCTCAAGAATTAATAAGTAAATTATCAATGGAAAGTAAAGTTATTGTTGATAAAGTTAAAAAGAAAGTTTTGAAGCATGTTAAGTTTATGCAAAATTCTGATATGTTTCCTGATTTTACTTTTGAGTGGAGTGTAAAGACAAGAGAGAGTATTATTAGTAAATTTTTAACTAAAAAGCAAGGTTTTCAGGCAAGAATTTTCGATAGAGTAAGATTTAGAGTTGTTACTGAAAATAAACAAGATATTTTACCTATTTTATATCATCTTTTTGGTAAATTATTTTCTGTTAATAATTTGATACCTAATGAAATAAAAAATACCCTTATAACTATAAATGATGGCTTTGATATTAATGATTTAAATAGTCTTATCGTAGAAAAAAAAGATGGAAAAAAGGATAATCAGTTTTCAGGAGAAACCTATAGAGTTTTAAATTTCATTATAGATATTCCTGTTCGAGTCGATGATATTATGATTCTTCCGGATGATGAATTATTTGCAAATCATGCTTATGTTTTGTATATATTGACGGAAGTTCAAATTTTAGATAAAGTAACAGCTAAAAATAATGAAAAGGGTGAAAATTCACATGATTTATATAAAGAAAGGCAAAAAAAAGCTATTTTAAAGAGGCTTAACAATACTCTTTATGAGGAGAAATATGGAAATCAATAAAAACATTTACATTATTGGTATTGGAGGAACATTAATGAGTAATGCTGCTGTATTACTCAAAGATGAAGGCTATAATGTATGGGGAAGCGATAATAAATTGTATCCTCCTACTTCTGATATTTTAAAAGATGCTGATATAAAGGTTATAGAAGGCTTTAATAAAAATAATATTACTGATGATATTGATATTGTTCTTGTTGGAAATATTGTTTCAAAAGGTCATGATGAAATGGAAGAAGTATTAAAAAAAGAAATAAAATACTATTCCTTTCCTAAGTTTTTAGAAGAAAACTACTTAGGTAATTATAAAAACTTAGTTGTAGCAGGAACTCATGGTAAAACAACAACTACAACTATGGCAATTCATATTTTTGAGAAATTAGGTTTAAATCCAGCATATTTTGTTGGAGCAAAACTAGAAAATAAACCTTCAATTAAACTTACTAAGAAAAATAGCCCTTTTATTATTGAAGGCGATGAATATGATACTGCTTATTTTGATAAAGTTCCTAAGTTTTATCATTATAAGCCACTGGTTGCTATTTTAACATCTGTTGAATTTGATCATGCTGATATTTATAAAGATATTTATGAATTAAGAACTGTATTTCATAATTTAATAGAAATGGTTCCTAAAAATGGCTTGTTAGTTTTTTGGGATGGAATAGTTAAAGTTGATTCTTTAGGTAAAAACTTTAATGGCAATAAAGTTTCCTATGGCTTTAATCCAATGAGCGATATTTATTGTTATAGTTATGCAGTAAGAAAAGGAAAAATGGAAATAAGTGTTAAAGTTTTTAAAAAAGATATGAAATTTTCATTACCTATGTTTGGAAGGCATAATGTATTAAATTTTTTAGCTGTTCTAGGTGCTTTGTCGTATTATACTGATAATTTTTCTAAAGTTCAAAAGGCTTTAGATAGCTTTATTCCACCTAAAAGAAGGCAAGAAGTGATACTTGAAAAAAACGGTATTATTGTTATAGATGATTTTGCCCATCATCCAACTGCAATTAGAGAGACAATTTCAGCAATTAAAATGAGATATCCTAAAAATAGATTAATAACAATTTTTGAGCCAAGAAGTAATACAAGTAGGCAAAAAATATTTAAAGATGAGTATTTGGAGGCATTTTTACAGTCTTCTTGGGTTATTATAAGAAAGGTAGAGCCTCATAGGCTTATCCCCGATGAGAATTTGTTAGATGTTAGAGAGCTTTTAACTGAGTTAAAAAGTAAAAATATCAGAGCTGATTTTGGTAAAGATGGAAATGATATTTTAAGTATTTTAAAGGGGCGTTTAAGAAGAGGAGATATTATTTTAATTATGTCTAATGGTGGTTTTGATAATATCTATACAAATATTGAAAACATCTTATAAGTTAAAAAGTTTTAAAAAAGAAAGTGATTCAATAATCGACTTTAAAGTTGATTTAGAGATTAAAGAGTATTTATTTTTATTATCTTACTCCATTTTTGGAGATATTTCTGAAATAATAATTCCCTACATTGAAAATTTTACCAGTAATTACCAAAGAAAAGACGAATTATGGAAAACTACTTGTTTTGAGTTATTTATAGCTAATAAAATCGATAAATCATATTTTGAAATAAATGTTTCTCCTGATTATGGTTATAATACATATTCTTTCAATGACTATAGATATGGTATGAAAGAGGAGGGTAGTTTGTCTATAAAAAATATAGAAAAGATAAAGGATAATAATAAGTTTAACCTTAAGTTTATCCTTAAATCAGAAAATTTAATCAATATCGATAATTTACTAGTAAATATTTCTTCTGTAATAAAATATAATAATGGAAAAACAGAGCATTGGGCTTTAAACCATTCGGCAGATAAAGCTGATTTCCATGATTTTAATTATTTTCATGATTTTACTAAAAAAAAGCATTGATTATTATTTAATTTTGTTGTAAACTCCACTTTCTTTAAGTTGAGCAGATATAATCTGTTTATTGAACAATGGAGGAAAAATGACTAAAAATGACCTTATTATAGAAATAGTTGAAAATATTGGTTATTCAAGAGTAGAAGCTCAAAAGATGGTTGATGATTTCTTTGAAGAAATTAAAGATGCCTTAATAAGAGATAAACAAGTGAAAATATCCGGGTTTGGTATTTTTGAAATTGCCCATAAAAAAGAACGAATAGGTAGAAATCCCAAAAATAAAGTTGAGGCAACAATTAAAGCAAGAAATGTTGTAAAGTTTCGTCCAAGCAATAAGCTTAAAGAAAAAATCAATTACTAAATTTTCATTTTTAAAAATTAAAAGATCTTATTTCCTTGACATTTCTCCTTTAATGCGTACTTTATATTAAGTTTTATTTATGGAGTTTAAAATGAATGAAAACTATAAATGTAAAGATTGTAATAAAAAGTTTAATGAATTTAAAGAAAACAAGTGTCCCTATTGTGGTAGTTCAAATATAGAAAAGATTATTCCAATGTTTTTTGGAATGAATCCCGTTATAGAAAATGATAGTTGTGAAGGGGGAGTCTGTTCATTTGATAAAAATAAAAGTTGATTATTTTGTAAATTATATGTATATTATGAATTAGTGTTTTAATTAGGAGAAACTACATGCCTATTAGTGTTATAGAACAAACTCATAGAGGTGAAAGACAGTACGATATATATTCAAGGTTACTTAAAGATAGAATTATATTTTTAGGCTATCCAATTGATGATTTTATTGCAAATTTAATTGTTGCTCAGTTATTATTTTTAGAATCAGAAGATCCTGAAAAAGAAATAGCCCTTTATATAAATAGTCCTGGTGGAGTAATTACAGCAGGAATGGCAATTTATGATACTATGCAATTAATAACATCACCTGTTTCAACTATTGTTGTTGGTCAGGCTGCAAGTATGGGAGCAGTGTTACTAACTGCAGGAGAAAAGGGTAAACGATTTGCACTGCCTCACTCAAGAATTTTAATACACCAACCATTAGGTGGTGTTCAGGGGCAAGCTTCTGATATTGAAATTCATGCAAAAGAGATATTAACAATGAAAGAAAGTTTAAATGGGATATTGGCTCATCATACGGGTCAACCTCTTGATAAAATCAAGCATGATACAGAGAGAGATTATTTTATGGATGCTGAAGCTGCTCTTAAATATGGTTTAATAGATCACATAATTACAAATAAAAATGATTTATAAGGAGAAATAATGTCAGATAATTTTTTCTGCTCTTTTTGTGGAAAACATCAAAATGAAGTAAAAAAATTAATAGCAGGTCCAAGTGTTTATATTTGTGACGAATGTGTTATGTTATGTAATGATATTTTAGAGGACGAAGTTTATCCAGAAAGTGAAGCTCAGGAGTTTGATTTATTAAAACCAAGTGAAATCGCTTCTAAGCTAGATGAATATGTAATTGGGCAAGATGAGGCAAAAAAAGTTTTATCTGTGGCTGTTTATAATCACTATAAAAGAATAAACTCTTCTGTTAGGCATATTGAATTACAAAAATCTAACATTTTGATGCTTGGGCCTACTGGTAGTGGTAAAACATTATTAGCTCAAACTTTAGCAAGAATTTTAGATGTTCCTTTTACTGTTGTAGATGCAACAACATTTACTGAAGCCGGTTATGTTGGTGAAGATGTTGAAAATATTCTTGTTTCTTTATATTCAGCTGCAGAGCATGATTTAGAAAGAACACAAAGAGGGATTGTATACATAGATGAAATTGATAAAATTACAAGAAAATCAGATTCGCCATCAATAACAAGAGATGTAAGTGGCGAAGGTGTTCAACAGGCTTTATTAAAAATTATAGAAGGTACTGTTGCGAATATCCCACCTAAAGGTGGCCGAAAACACCCGCATCAAGAATTTATTCCTATAGATACTAAAGATATTCTATTTATTTGTGGTGGAGCTTTTACTGGTTTAGATGAAATAATTAAAACAAGGTTAGGTAAAAGGCTTGTTGGTTTTAAAGTTGCTTCTAAAAAAAGTAAAATGAATAATGATTTAAAAAAAGACCTTGGAGAAATATTAAAATTTACAAGGCCAGAAGATATAGTAAAGTACGGTCTTATCCCAGAATTTATAGGTAGAGTTCCGGTTATTTCAACTCTTGAAGAGCTTAGTGAAGAAGCAATGATAGCGATATTAACAGAACCTAAAAATGCTTTAACTAAACAATATAAAGAATTATTTAAAATGGATAGTGTAGCTCTTGAGTTCAGTAATGAAGCATTAAAGGCAATTGCAAAAATTTCTATGGTTCAAAAAACTGGAGCTAGAGGTTTAAGAAGTATAATGGAAAAGGTTATGCTAGATTTAATGTATGAAATACCATCAAATAATGACATCACAGAAGTGGTTATTACTAGAGAAATGATACTTGAAAAATTTCCAGAACATGAAGATGTGATTTTTGAAGAAAAAGAAATTAAATTGAAGGAAAAAGCATCATAAGCTATTATTTCTCACTAATTCCCATTAAAATAATATGAAATAAAAAAAATATTGACTTTTCATTAATAACATAATATAAAATTAGAGTTATTATTGGAGGTAATTTGAGAAAAAATGTAAAAATTATATTTTATTTATCAGTGATTTTATTATTTATAATTTTGCCTTTAGCAATATATAAAATATACCAAGCTCCTATAGAATTAAAAATGGGTTTAGTACAAAAGATTTTTTATTTTCATATGCCATCAGCAGTGTTTTCTATGTCTTTTTTCTTTTTTTCTTTTCTATTTTCTATTTTATATTTAGTAAAGAAGAAAAATATTTTTGATAATATGGCATCTACATCGGTAGAGATAGGAGTATTATTTGCTACATTTGTAATAATATCTGGCCCCTTATGGGCAAAAAAAGCTTGGGGGGCTTATTGGGTGTGGGATGCTAGGCTAACTTTTACTTTGGTTATGTGGTTGATATACTTATCTTATCTAATAATAAGAAGTTCTGAATTAAATCAAAAAATTAAAAAAATATCAGCATCGCTTGCAATTATGGGCTTTGTAGATATTCCGTTAGTTCATTTTAGTACCCAAAAGTGGGGTGGAATGCATCCTATTGTTACTCAAGATAAAGGAATAAAAAAAGCAATGACTCCTCAAATGGCAAATGCGTTATACTTTTCGTTATTAGCTGTTCTTTTAATAGCAGTTGTTTTATTTATTTTAAGAGTTTACAGTAAAGAATTGCAAGATAGAGTTGAAAATTTAGAATTTAAGATTATGGAAAATTTATAATAAAGGGGAGTATGAAATATTTTTATATATTAATGTATTTTTTATTATTTGCAAGTAATTTGTTAGCATCTGATGGTTTTAAAGCTACAAAAATAATAAAAAAAGAGACTGTATCCGCTGAAAGAATGATAATAATTGCATATATTGCATTTTTTATTTTGCTTTTAAGCTATATTTTATTTATAAGTAGAAAGATTAATTTAGTAAGCAATAAATTATCAAAATTAGAGTCATTAAATGATGAAAAATCAGCGTAAAACGCATTAATGTGGTTGTAGCTGCATAATAAAAAAAAGCTAAAAAACTATTGATAGATAGTATTTAATATGATAATATCCTACATCTTATTGATAGGGTAAGATTTTTGTAAATAAAAGGAGGAGTCAATGACTAAAAGAACTGAATATAAATTAGACGGCATAAACACACAGATGTATTTTGCGAGGCAAGGTATAATAACTCCAGAGATGGAAGAAGTTGCTAAAATAGAGTATTTAGAGCCAGAATTTGTAAGAACTGAACTTGCAAGAGGAAGAATGGTTGTTCCTGCAAATATTTTTCATAAAAAATTAAATCCTACAGCTATTGGTATAAATGCAAGAACAAAAATCAATTCAAATATTGGTAACTCTGCTGTTAGTTCTGATATTGATAAAGAAATTGAAAAATTAAATATGTCTGTTAAATATGGTGCAGATACTTTAATGGATTTATCTACAGGTGGAGATATAGATAGTATTAGAAAGGCAATTATAGATAATTCTCCAATTCCAATAGGAACCGTTCCTATTTATCAGGCACTTGAAGAAGTAGAAGAAATTAAGGATTTAACTGAAGACGGGCTTATCGCAATGATAGAGCATCAGGCAAAGCAGGGAGTTGATTACATGACAATTCATGCGGGAATTAAACTCCATATGATGCCAATGGTAAGCAAAAGGTTAATGGGAATTGTCAGTCGTGGTGGTAGTATTATTTCAGAATGGATGTTATATCATCATAAAGAAAATCCATTATACACAGGTTTTGACAGAATTCTGGAAATTGCTAAAAAATATGATGTTACTTTATCTCTAGGTGATGCTTTAAGGCCGGGTTGTCTTGCTGATGCTTCTGATGAGGGGCAATTTGCAGAACTTGAAACTTTAGGTGAATTGACTAAAAAAGCATGGGCACAAGATGTTCAAGTTATGGTTGAAGGCCCTGGGCATGTTCCTTTTGACCAAATAGAAATGAATGTAAAAAAGCAAATAGAACTATGTGATGAAGCTCCTTTTTATGTGCTTGGTCCTATAGTAACTGATATTGCCCCTGGATACGACCATATAACATCTGCAATAGGTGCAACAATGGCTGCTTACCATGGAGCGGCAATGCTTTGCTATGTTACTCCTAAAGAGCATCTTGGGCTTCCTGAAGTAGAAGATGTTAGAGCGGGGATTATTGCATATAAAATAGCGGCTCATTCTGCGGATATAGCAAGACATAGGCCTCATGCACGAGAAAGAGATGATGCTATGAGTAGAGCGAGATATGAATTTGACTGGAATAAACAGTTTGAATTATCTATGGACCCTGAAATGGCAAGAGAAATGCATGATGAAACTTTACCACAAGAGGTTTTTAAGGAAGCTGAATTTTGTAGTATGTGTGGTCCTAAATTCTGTGCATATAAAATTAGCCAGAATGTAGAAGAAATGACTGCAAATGCTCCAACTGCTTTATTTGATAAAAAATAGGGCCATTTCAACCGCCTAACACTTTGAAGATGGTTCAATTCTAAATAAAAGTAGTGCATAAAGGCGTTTTACATGGAAAATTTAACCAATAAATTGTTTAAATTTTAGGATATTATGAAAACAGAAATATTACATGGTTATGTGATAAAAATAACTCCATATTCTGATTATGATGCTATTTTAATGTTATTTACTCAAGAGATGGGTGGTATTTCTGTTTTCGCAAAAGGATTAAGAAGTAGTCGCAAGAGGTTTCAAGGGAGTATTGATAGGTTTTTATACAATGAATTTGAGGTTTTATTAAAAGATCGTGATAAGTTAAGTATTTTAAAATCAAGTAAAATTATTAATGCTTTTTTTAATATTAAAAATGAATCTCAAAAGCTTATTTTTGCAGAACATTTAATAGAATTATATAATAATTTATTAACACAATTTACTTCTAATAATTTTATATACTTTAATTCAATGTTAAGATATATAAATAATGCTAAAAAGATAAATTATTCATCTTTACTGGTTTTAAGATTTAATACACTGAAAATTGCAGGTATAATGCCCCGAGTTGACAACATAGATGATAAATTATTTTCAACTAATCAATTTATTTTTTTTAACAGTGAAGTTGAGAGTAATATGATTAAGCTAACAATTAATCAAGTTGAATTTTTAATAGGATTTCAACAAGAAAATCAGAAAATTCTTAGTTTTGAATTTAATGAAGAAGAGAAAAGGAGTTTTGGAAAGTTATTTTCTACATTATATTACTCAATATCAAATAAAAAACTTCTAACTATTCCTCTTTTAATGCAGTTTTTTGAAAAAACAATCTAAATTATGCTATATCTATAATGTTGTAGGGAGAGTTATGGATTTTATTGATTATTATAAAGTGAATAGAAAGGATATTAATAAACTGGAAATGATATTACAATCCTATGAAAATTTAGCCATGTTCTCAACAATGGATAGTAAGATTGCTGTTATAAGAATAATGAGTGATATTAATAATAATGACATAATAACCGATATACTTAATAGTGTTGATGTTGAGCTAGAAAAATTGGAGAACTATGGCGAATAATAAAAATTATGCATCATTTATATTAAACGATTTAGATCCTAATATAAAAACTGATTTAGATTCTGTACATGCTTATATGGGGAAAATATTAAACCATGTAACTTTTCCTGCCTATGTGATACCAGAAGTTACCTCTAAATATTTAATTGGTCTAGACAAATTAAAGAAAAAAATGTATAGAGAAAAGTTATTTGGTGATATTAAAATAAATGAAAAAAAACTATATAATCTTAGAGATTTACATGTAAATGAATTAGTGGAAATAGGAACAAGAGAACTTGCAAGAAATGATGTTTTATATGCCTATGAGCATAGTATTAATTTAAGTATTGCTATAGAAAATAACCAGTTTTATATTATTTGGGTTTATAATAAAAATTTAATTAAATACTCAGATTTTAATGTTATGAGACTAGCTATTTCTAAACATAAATTAACCGAATTTAAAGTTATTGATAATTACAGAAATCATAATAGAAATCGCAGGAATGAACCATTATTTGCATTTTATATTAAAGGTCCCATTTTTAAAATAAGGCAGATAATTTCTCCTTTATCATTCCATATAATTGAATTTAATCATATTTTAACTTCTAAATCTATGCCTAATGCTTTACATTCAGATGATTATATTACAAATCTTTATTTTAATCCTGTAAGTTTTATAGAAATGAATAATTATCCACCACGAATATTAGATAAAAAATCATTACTATCTGCGATGAAAGACATTATGCTTATTGTTGAAAGATATGTTGGAGATTTAGCTGTTGCAAATATAATACTAGTACCCGAAACAAAATATCATAGACCTTTTGAAAAGATTGTTACTAGTGGTTTAAATTTTTCACTAGGTTCATATATATTATTAGATTTTAATCCAGAAACATTAAAATGGAAATTAAAAATATCTATACCTTATGATAGTAAAGATTTATTTTTTAGTTTTGATGATTTTAAAAAACAAGTGATTAAATGGATATTGTAATATTTTATATATTTTCTTTGGTATATTTAAATAATAATGCCAATATGATTTTAGAAAACTCTAAGTTTATTAATGATAAGCAGATAACCAATGCTTCCAAAGACTTAGTTAATTATATTGAAAATACTAAAAATTTAACAGTTGTTAGCTCTCAAAAAATAAGAAATATTTTAAAGCACAATCGTGTATATTCCTATCAAACACTTCCTTTCTTGCATTTAACAAATAGTGATAAACTTTTAGATGATATAAATATTTTTATTTCTTTAAATAAAAAAAATTATAATAAAATAGGTTATTATTTAGGGAAAAAATATATTGCAGTAATACTTGTTAATGAATTAGTTAAAATTAATATAAATCCTAAGAAAAATATATATAAAAAATATGAGTATATTAATATTTATGGAGAAAATATTAAAAAAGGAGTTAAATTATTTTCTTTATATATTAATCCTCCATCAAATAAAATAAAAAAAATACTTTTACCAATAATTAATCATAAGTTTTCATTTAAATATAAGTTAAAGGAAAGTGGAAAATATATCTTTGAAATAATAAGCGAAAGGAACAATGATCCTAAAATAATATCAAAATTTATTGTAAATACAAATAAAAACATCTCTAATTTAACTTGTAATAAAAGTATTAATAATAAAGAAGAACTTTTGAAAGATATAAATAGAATAAGAATTACAAATGGTTTAAAAAAAGTTGAAGAATTATATTCCCTTTCAAAAGTAGCATTTTCTCATAGTAAAGATATGGCTGAAAAGAACTTTTTTTCACATATTTCTAGTAAGGGATTGAGTCCATACCAAAGAGTTAAAAATTCTAGTATAAATTTTAGAAAAATATCTGAAAATATATCGCAAGCTCCAGAACTATGTTTAGCTCATAATGAAATTTTAGAATCTCCTGGACATTTAAAAAATTTATTGGATAATAAAATAAATAAAATTGGTATTGGAATATATCAAAAAAATGATTTATTTTATTTAACAGAAGATTTTATATTGTTTGATAATAAAAAAACAATAAAAGAATATAATAAGATTTTTTATAAATCTATATCACATTTTAACATTAATAATAATAGCTTTTTAAATAGAATTGCAAAAAGAAAAAATTATAATGAATACTACTTAGTTAAACGAATACCTAAAAAACTTCCTATATATATAAGTAAATTTAAAAGTATTAAATCATATTTTTTTATACTTAACAGTATTGATTCTGAATTAATAGATGAAATTAAAAATATTACAGCTTTTAATTATTTTGGTTATAATATTTCAAAGTTTAAAATTAAAAATAAAACATATTTATTTTTAACTGTTATTTTAGGCAATCTATGAATTCAAGAATAAATCCTATAAAAGCTAACTCTATAATTACTCTTTCCTCGTTAGTTATAATATTGGCAGGAATGAAACTAGCTGTATCAATAATTGCTCCTTTTTTATTTGCGATGTTTATTAGTGTAATTGCATTATTCCCTTTATTTTGGCTATATAAAAAAGGAATAAAGAAAAGTATAGCTATCACAATTTTAATTATCTCAATGTTTTTAATTGGTTTAGTTTTTACATTTATACTTGGAAGTTCAATTAGTGAATTTATAGCATCTTTGCCTAAATATGAATCAATGTTGAGAACTAATATTGATATATTAATAAAGTATTTATCTGATTTTGGTATAGATGTTTCTAAGTCAACTGTAATAAAATATATAAATCCAGCCTCCGCATTTAAAACTATAGGTAATATAGTAGGACAATTAGGAAATTTATTGACAAATTTATTTTTAATAACATTTATTTCTATATTTATTCTATTAGAAGCCTCTTCAATGCCTGAAAAATTAAAATATATTTTAAAGGATTCTGTTTTATCTTTAAACAATTTAAAAGATATAGGAGAAAGCATAAAAAATTATCTTTTAATAAAAACTTATGTAAGTATTTTAACAGGAGTAATAGTAGGCATCTCATTATATTTCTTAGGAATCGATTTTGCTGTGTTATGGGGTGTAATTGCCTTTTTATTAAATTATGTTCCAAATATAGGCTCTATTATGGCTGCTTTTCCAGCTTCTTTAATGGCATTAGTTCAATATGGCATAACAAAATTTATTATAGTTGTAATACTATATTTATTGATAAATGTAGTAATTGGAAATATTATAGAACCAAAGTTTCTAGGCAAGGGATTAGGGCTTTCACCATTAATTGTTTTTTTATCATTAATTTTTTGGGGGTGGCTTCTCGGAATTGTTGGAATGTTCTTATCTATACCTTTAACAATGATAGTTAAAATCATATTTTCTGTAAGTAAAGACAAAAAATGGATATCAGTCCTACTATCTGATAAAGTGGACTAGTTTTTATAATTAATTAAATAGTTTCATAAAAATATCAGTTTCTTTTTTTCTCATGGTAAGCTCATCTTTAGTAGTTATATGATCATAACCTATTAAGTGTAAAATAGAATGTATAATAAGCACAATAATTTCTTCATAAATTGTATTATCAGAATCCGGGGCTTGTTTTATCGCTTGTGGATAGCAAATGACTACATCTCCAAGAATATTAATGTTTATATTGCTTAAAATTCCTTCATTTTGTGGGAAAGATAAAACATCGGTAATTTTATCTTGTTTTCTGTATTGTTTGTTTAACTGTTGTATTTTATTATAATCAACAAAAAGAATGGATAGTTCAGCATCTTCTAAATTTAATATATTTAAAATTTTTTTAGTATCATTTTTTATGTTTGAAATATCAGATGATGGTATATCTACTTCTGAGTTAATCAATATATCCATTAAAAATCAAAACCTATTTTTGTATTTATTCCCCATACATTTTCTGTAGTAAAGTAAATTTCAGGAGTGAATATAAATGCTGCATTATGTAGTCTTACACCGAAAATAAATCTATGAGCAGATTTATTAAACTGTTTAAATTTATCAACTCTGCTTTCATAAGTTTCTGTATTTTCGTAATCACAGTAATCTGTCTTCTCATCACATGTATAAGGAGATTCTTTACTATTTATAACAATTTCATTTGAGTTGGCAGTCATTTTAGTTAATGAGTAAGCAAAATACGGAGCAATTGCCATCATTCCAGCAAGGCTAAAGTCATAGGAAATTATTGCATCGAGTGTTACAACATCCATACTAACTTCTTTTGAGCCAAATAATGAGTTATATGTTGCTCTTATTGATAAATCAGGAGCATAACCAACAGATTCTATAAGTGCAAATTTTCCACTTACTCCAAAAACAAACATATGGCTACCAAAGATATATGAAATTCTGCCACCCATTTCAAAACTTGCAGGTAAACCTTTTCTTGCCTCTATGGTAATAAGATTTAATCCACCAGGATTTTGCCCTCCGTAGGTTCCTTCCCATGGGGATTCATCATTTACTTTGTTTGCTCCTACTTTAGTAAAGCCATAAGTTACTCCTAGTTCATATCCT
Organism: bacterium; assembly: GCA_027064085.1. Classification (GTDB taxonomy): domain Bacteria; phylum UBP6; class JAFGXH01; order JAFGXH01; family JAFGXH01; genus JAMOQH01. Next base: position 22,304 of record JAMOQH010000165.1, read on the forward strand.
TTTGAGCCAAGAGTTTCTGCAGGCTGCGTGAATGTTGGTGCTATGGCAAGTCCATATTCAGTCATTAATTTATCAAATTTTGCTTCTGCATCTTCTCCAAATCTAAGAGGTGTACCCGTTGCTCCAGTTGTAGTAATGCAATCTGGGTCATCACTTGCCTCGCCTGTACAAATTTGTTTGTCATGATCAGGGCTTAAGTTTTTTAAATAAAAATCATTATCCCAATTATCATTATTCGCAAATAATGACATGGTTATGAGTAAAGCAAAAATAATAGTAATCGTTTTCATAAAATCGTCTCCATAATAACAGCTCATTTTAACAGAATCATAAATTCATGTCAAGAAATGCCTTGCAATAATTTAATTTTTACATTTTGTAGCACCAATTCTCTTAAGTTCTGAAATAATATAATTTCTTTTGGCTTTAATTGCAATATCTAAAGCACATTCGTGATTATTATTAATAAAGTCAGTTCTAATATCTTTTTTAATTAAATAATCAAAAATATCTTTATAACCCCATAAAATAACTTTCTCTAATGCTCGATTATTATATGCATCAGGCCTATAAAACTCTTGTCTATGCTTTGAATTTATTGATTTTACAATAGAAAGATTATCTTCTTTGATAGCAACATCTAAAGGGAATTCATTTCTTTTATTAACTTTATAAATATTTTCATTATGATTAATTAAGAAATTAAAAAACCATGGATTTTTTTCTTGTGCAGCCATGTGCAATAATGTTTCTCCATTCTTTAATACTATGTTAGAATCAACTCCTCTGTAGTATAAATATAAAAATAATGCTTCTGATTTGCTTAATATTGCAAAGAACAGACTATTTTCTCCATACAGACTTTTAGTGTTTATATCTATATTTTGTGAAAAAAGGTAATTTATTGTTTTAAATTTGTTCCCTAATACCGCATAATGGAGAGGAGTTAAACCATTACTGTCTTTAAGCTCGGTAAATGAGAGGTCGGTTAGCATTTCTTTTAGATTTTCCAGATTAAGATATCTGAATGCTAGTAAAACAGGAGTTTGTTTGTTTTTATTTTCTTTTTTTATATCCAGCCCCAGTGAAATTAAATCTCTTACAGCATTCAGCTTTTCATTTTTGATTGCATAGTGTAAAGCGGAGTTTCTAATTGTATCTAATTCAAATTTTTGATTAATTTTTAGAAATTTTTTAATATAGCCTTCTTTATTGGCCATTACTGAATAAAAAATATAATTTCTATGGAATTTGTCGAATTGATTTTTATTAAGTTCAAAGCCTTTTGTCTCTAAAAGTTTTGTAATTTGTTTAAAAAGTTCAAAATTTCCTGATTTACTTGTAAAATGTAAGATATTTTGACCTAGTTTTGTAATTTGTAATAATTGTTCTTTATTTTTTTCATATATAAAGTTAAATGCATCTATATTTCCAGATTCTGCTACAAATTGTAGTGAATTTCTGTTGTATTTATTTTTATCTCCTAATGAGAATCCATTATTTAAAAGGAATTTTATTAATTCAATATTACCGGAAATAAGGGCATAATGTAAAAAATTATCTCCTGAATCTGATTTCATATAGTTTAAAAAGTTGAAATAAAACTTTTTAAAAAGTTTTAAATTGCCCCACATTGCAATTCTGTGTAGTGGTGTAATGTTATTGATATCACCATCATAAATGATTTTAGTATTAGCAAGCAGGTATTTAACCAAGTTATATTTTTTTTTAAAAAGAGCATAGTTCAAGGCAGTCATGTTCAGTCCATTGAGTTTCGATAAATTCTTTTTATTTTTAGCAAAATGTTTTAATAATCTTATATTTTCTTCATCAATAGCCTGAAAAATATCTATAACATTATAATTATATAAGTTAATTAAAGCATTTCCTTTTAGAGTAAGATCTTCAAATGAGGATGCTGTTAGGTCATTATTGAAAGAATAAATTTTATTTCCTGTTTTAGTTTCATAAATACTTAAATATAATGTTTTATCTTTTATTTCAAAATAATATAAGTAGGATTGATATAAACTTTCAGAAAGCATGCACTGTATATTACATGATTTATCATATTTTTTAAATTCAATTAGATTTTTTTTCTTTTCCTCTATTTTTTTTATTGTTTCTTTACCATGAAACATAGGGGGATTTTCATAAATTACAATGTCTAATGGTAAAATATTTACTGAATAAACACAAAATATTAACAAAATGTATAATCTCATTTGCACCTTAAAATAAAATAGTATATCATAAGCTTATTGTATGTCAAATTTTTTTAATTTGTAGCTTATAGGAGTTTTTATGAAAAGATTATTTTTATCCTTAGTTCTTTTATCCATGTTTATGGCTTGTGCATCTCACAAAGAGTATAATACAGCTTCATTTAAATATAGGTCATATAGGCCCGCAATACAAAATATTGCTTTAAGTCCCAATGGCTTAACGCCACAGCAAATAAAAGCTATTTCCTCAACCAAAGCCCCTGAAGGCTTTCCTCTTGATATTTCTGTAATTTTTCTTACTGATGGGTATATTGATTCTGATTTAAAGGATATTTTACAGTTTGGAATAATAAGTCAGCTAAAAACAAATCCTAAAATAAGTAGAATCACAATTATCCCCGATTTTATTATTCCTAAAAATATTAGTTTTGTTGCTATTCAAGAATTAGGAATTCGTTCTTTATCTCAATTAGTGATTATATTTAATATGAATAGCAGTGATATTTTTAAAGAATATATATTCATGGAAGGTAGTAAAATCAAGATAACTTCCAAAATAGATTATATGATTGTTGATAGTTATACATCAGCAATACTTACAACAGACAGATTATACAGTGAAAAAATTTATAATGATGAAGCATTCAAAGCTGGAGAGAGGGAAAAAGCTACGAGGGAGATATTTAAGGAACAGGCTATTATTTTGGGAAATAGTATTAATTCTTTATTTGAAAATACCGATAAACAATAGAATTATGGTTTTATTTATTAAAATTTAGTAAAAAAAATAACAAATTTGACAAATGTATTGAATTTTAATATTATTCATAAATTATTGGAGGTGATAATGAACCTTGTACCTAAGGTAATATCTATAACTAGTGGAAAAGGTGGAGTTGGTAAAACTAATATTGCAGTAAATTTAGGTTTATCCTTAGTTCAAAAAAATAAAAAAGTATTAATTATAGATGCAGACTTAGGTTTGGCAAATGTTAATGTATTATTTAATTTAAAAGCTAATAAAACAATTAATGATTTAATAGAAGGAAGTTCAACTATAGATGATATTTTAATAGAAGGGCCAGGTGGAATAAAGATTTTGCCTGCATCAAGTGGTATCTTTTCAATGTCACAAATAGCAGATAGTTCTCAACATATTTTATTATCTCATTTAAGTTCTTTAAGTGATACATTTGATTACATATTAATTGATACAGGGGCAGGAATAGGTAAAAATGTTTTATTTTTTAATTCAATATCACATCATGTTACAATTGTTGTTACATCAGAGCCTACTTCCATAACTGATGCCTATGCCTTAATTAAAGTATTAAATTCAAAATCTAAAATTAAAAGATTTAAAATAATAATTAATCAAGTGTCTTCATCAGGTGAAGGTAAAAAAATATATGGTGCACTATATGGGGTTGTATCTAAATTTTTAACAGTTTCTTTAGATTATTTAGGTTATATTGTTACTGATAAAAACTTACAAAAATCAGTATTGAATCAAAAACCTGTGATCTTATATGCACCTTCATCGCCTTCATCTTTATGTATAAACACAATAGCAACTAGAGTTGAAGATAAACTTCAAAAGGTCTCTCAAACAGGAAGTATTCAGCTTTTTTGGGAGAAAATGGTAAAAAATGCAGATTTCTGAAAAAGAATTAGTAGAGCAATATATACCACTCGTTAAAAAAGTGGCAACTAGAATTTTTTATAGAGTACCTAATAAAATAGAGTATCAGGAGCTTGTTTCTGCTGGTATTTTAGGTTTAGTTGATGCCGCTACCAAATTTGATGCTAGCAAAAACACCGAATTTAAATCTTATGCTGAATGGCGAATTAAGGGTGCTATTTTAGATGATTTAAGGTCAAGGGATTTTATTTCAAGGCAACAAAGACAACGCTATAAAAAATATGAGCAACAAAAATTAGTATTACAAAATAAGTTAGGTCGTTCAGTTACAACTGATGAATTGGCAGATGAATTAAAAATACCGGTTAGTGAAATTGAAAAAACATATTTTCATGCAACAACTTCTCATCATTCAGAAATGAATGAAGCTATAAAATATACAAGTAATGATGAAGGTCTTGATCATAGGGAAGTATTTAGTAGTGGAGTAGGTATTTCACCATTTAAAAAATTATTTTACAAAGAAATGAGAGAAGAAATGGCTCAGGTAATAAAGGATTTACCAGAAAGAAATCAATTAATTATGGCTTTGTATTATCAAGATAACATGAGTTTTAGAGAAATTGGATTAATTATTGATTTAACAGAATCAAGAGTATCACAATTACATAAACAATCAATTAAAAAACTAAGAGAAAAGCTAAATGTAGAAAAAGATTGAATATTTTTTCTGTAATTTAGTCTAATATATGTATTTTTATTTAAGGAGAATAATATGAAAAGATTAATTTTAATGTTACTTTTAGTAACAACAATGGTAATGGCTGGTTTTGATGAAGAAGAATTTGATGAAACTCAATTTCATTCAGGTGTAAAAGTTGGTTTAACTATGGCTAATATTACAGGTGATGATGCTAAAGATAATGAGAATTTCAGTCTTGATTTTAATTTTGGTTTTGAAATTGGTGCTTTTACTATTTATCATATTAATAATCAAATGACATTAACACCAGAAATTTTATTTACACAAAAAGGTTATACTGTGAGTCCAAAAGGATACGCTAGTGACATTAACTACTCATTAAACTATATTCAATTACCTGTACTACTTGGTTTTAAAACAGCTCCTGGTTTAAAATTGTATGGTGGTGGTTATATTTCTTATTTTACTAGTGCTTGGGTTAGTTCTAGTGATGCTACTTCTTCTCAAGAATCTGATGCTGAAAAAGAGCTTGAAAAAGATACTTCTGATTTTGACATGGGAATTGTTGTTGGTGCAACATTTAAAGGTACTGATAATTTAATATTCGATTTCAGATACGAAAGAGGATTCACTACACTAGATAAAGATGGTGACGCAGATGCTTTTAACCATAGTTTTAATTTATCTGTTGGTTGGTTGTACTAAGAATAATTTTTTAATGCTTCTTGCAGTTCTCTTTTTATCCAATTTCTTAAGGAAATTGGTTCTATAATTTCAACTTCTTTTAAAAAAGCTCTAAAATATACTTTGGCTGCCATTTCTGTAGCTTCTAGAGTGTAAGTATTATCTTTTTGTTCTAAAATTTTAGGTCTATTATAAATTAATATATTATTAAAGAGTTCTTTTCCTTGTTTGGTAAATCTTACTTTTACTTTTTGGCCATAGGATAAAAAAGGGTCAAAGTTTTTTTCCATAGTTTTAATATATTCTGCATTGTAATTCTCTTGTTTTTGCGTTATTTTAAGAAATGCTTCTTCTATTTTAGATAGTTTATATACAGAATGCTCTTTTCTTTTATAACAGTAGGCAAAAATATAGTTAGTTGATTCATTTTTTACATTTTTAAAAAAATATGGTTCTATCAATCTTAGAGTTCCATTATATCTTATTTTTACTTTCAATTTATTTTTGATAGCATCTTCTATAATTTCATAATGCTTTTTAAATAAAATTTTTTCTCTTTGGTATCTTGGCATAGAGCAGTATTTATCAAAAATTTCCCTAAAAAATATACTATCACTTTCTATAATTTCATCTCCAAGTAAATCATCATATTTATTTCTATTAGATTTATTCAAATTAAACTGTATTTTATCTGTAAATTTCTTTTTAGGAATTTTTTCATAATTTTTAGTTAATCTTTCAAAAATTGTATTACAGAGATTATTTTTTTTTATATTAAAGTATTCTGTATCATTTTTAATTGTTTGAGATATATAATTAGGAACAGATATTTTTATTTTTTTTTCATTCATTATTTTATTTTCTCCAGCCACTTTTGTAGGGGTTAACAATTTGCTAAAAGAAGATCTATTTATTTGATATTAACCATTTTTATTAATGATGTTAATTAGTTCACTTAAGACAGTATCTACTTTATCATTATCAATTTGACATGTTCCGGCATTTTTATGACCACCTCCACCATATTTAAGCATTAATTCACCAATATTGGTTTTTGAAGTTTTATTTATAATTGAGTTGCCTACCGTTAAGACTGTCTTACTAGGGTCTTTTGCTCTCATTTTTTGAATAGAAATATTACATTCTGGGTATAAACCATATTTTAAAAATCTATTGCCAGTATAAATAACATCCTTTTCCCTTAAGTCAATTAAAACAATATTGCCATAAACTGTGGCACTTTCATTTATTAGATTTCTAAAGCCTTTTTGATGTTCAAAATATAAATCCACTCTTTCTTTTACATCAGGTATTTCTAATATTTCTTTAATAGACATTTCTCTGCAATAATCAATTAGATTTTCCATAAGTTGAAAATTAGAAATTTTAAAATCTCTAAAGCGACCTAAACCTGTTCTTGAATCCATTAAAAAACTAAGTAATACCCAATCTGTTGGATTAAGAATATCATCAAGGGTAAATTTTGCAGAATCTGCTTTATCAACAGCTTCCATCATTTCATCAGTGATGTTTTTCAAATTATTTTCTTTTTTATAGTAATCATATACCACTCTTGCCGCAGAAGGAGCTGTTGAATCAATAATATGTTTTTCATTCCATGCGGTATTTCTGATTGTTTCACTTAAGTGGTGGTCAAAGCATAAAAAACAACCATCAACATAAGGTAAATTTGTGATTATATCCCTATTTGTTATGGGAACTAAGCCATCCTGCATATCTTTAGGATGTGCAAAATATATTTCATTTATTATATCAAGTTCTTTTAATATTGCTGCACATACTAAGCCATCAAAATCACTTCTTGTAACAAGCCTTTTCTTTTCCATTATTACTCCTAATCATTAACTGCGTTAAAGTATATTTTATATTTTATATTAATGTCAAGAATAGAAATACATTTAGCTATAAATTTGTAAAAAATATATTTTTCTGATATAGTATTTTCAATTATTGATAGGAGTTAGCGTGAAGTATTTATTTGTTTTATTATTATTTTCAATATTTACAATTGCCTGCAGTGATAATCTAGGAACGGGAAATGAAAACTGTAATGATAAATGTAGTGTTGAAAATGAAAAAACATGTACTGAAAATTCAGTTATGCTTTGTAGAAAAGATGAAAAGGGTTGTTTTATTTTAGAAAAACTGGAAGATTGT
>JAMOQH010000166.1 GCA_027064085.1 bacterium
CAATAGCTAACAGAACTCTCATAGTAACCTCTTGAAAAGACTATAAATTTATCAAACAAATAACTTATATAGTATTTGACGCAGTGTGTCAAGAGAAAAAATACGAAAATGTATTTTTTTTCATAATATGTAGGATAAATAAATAAAAATTAAGACATGGACTTAATTTTCAACGTAAAACAACACTGTTGGTTGAAGTTGCATATTTAAAATAAACTTTTAACTTTACTAACAGGCTTTTTAGAATACTTATTATTTGTTTTAGCTACTTTATTTGGAAGATAATCCTTTATTGTATATTTACTAAATTCTTTTAATATTAAATTACTATACCCTGATTTTTTAAATCTTTTATCTAAAATATAAATATTACCCACATCATCTTTAGACCTAATTAATCGCCCTATTCCTTGCTTAAGCGTTAAAATCATGTCTGGAAGCATAAGCTCAAAAAATGGATTTCGGCCTTGCTGTTTAAGTAATTTATCTTTACTGTATAAAACGGGATCATTAATAGATTTAAATGGAAGCTTAGTGATTACAACTGTAGTTAATTTACCCCCTTTAACATCTATTCCCTCCCAAAATGAACGAGTGCCAAATAAAATTGAATTTTTTTCTGTTTTAAAAATGTCTATTAATTCTGTTCTTGAATATTCTTTACCTTGTACATAAATTTCAATATCTTTGTTCTTTTTACTAAATTCTTTTTTAAATTTTTTATAAATTAAATTCATATCATAATATGAGGCAAATAAAACTAAAGCATGCCCCTTTGTTAAAATCTGAAGAAGTAAATTATTTAAATTGTCATAATATGTTTTATCTTGGTAGGTATAATATAAATCAGAAACAGAAATACTCATTTGATTTTTTAAATCAAAAGGACTTTCTAAAAAGACTTCTAAAGTTTCATCATCAGCTAAACCTAATGGTGCTTTAATATTCTCAAACTTATTATTTAATGCCAATGTTGCAGAAGTTAATAGAAATGGCATCTCTATAGGAATTATTTCTTTAGATAAGTTATTAGAATCTGATAAATCAAGAGCATTAAATACAATATTATTTTCTTTTATATCTATCCACTTTGCAGTTAAAAAACTATCCTTTTTTTCTAAAAGCTGTTCTTTTAAAATACTTTTTAATTGCTCTATAAAGTCAACAACACTAGAATATGACATTTTATGTGGCTTAAAGAATAATTCTCTTTTTTCCGAAATATCAGATATAAAATCCTCCAATTTTAAATCAAATTGAGATAAAGGTAGCCTTAATAAATCTATTTCCTCAACATATTCTTCTAAAAATATATAAAACTTGTATATTAATTGGGGGTCAATTTTATCACTATTTAAATTTATTTGCCCCTTTTCAGTAAAAAGTTCTTTAAGAGCAACAAAAAACCTCTCTGTTTCGGCTTCAAATATATTGGTATAATTTTTAATATCTTCAACATTATTTAAATAATCATCACTTTCATTTTCAAAAAATTTAAGAAATTTTTTATTTCTTAAAAGCTCTTTTAAAGTATTTATTTGATATTTTATTTCTAATTTTGAAGCAACAGTTGTTAAAATTGATTCTATTGTTGGAATAAAATTATGTGCCTCATCTATGATCACGGTATCAGCTTTTTCAATAAATGGATATTCTTTTTTTGCAACATCGGTAATAAAAAGGTGATGATTTACTATTAAAATATCTGCATTTTCAGCTTCTATTCTTGCATTAAAAAAATAACAGTTTTTATTATGTGGACAAGCTCTATTTAAACAAGTTGAAGCTTGAGATTCTATCTGTCTCCAATGAAATAAAGGAAACTTATTTTCTAATTCTTGATATTCTCCATTTGTTGTATTATTCATCCATTTTATCAATATAGAAACCAAATCAGCTTCATTACTTTCTTTTATAAACTCTTGTGCCTTTCTTGTGCATAGATAATTCCTCCTTCCTTTTAGTAATTTAACAGAAAAATCATCATCAAAGAGTTGTCTTAATAAAGGTATATCCTTATCAAAAATCTGTTCTTGTAAATTTATCGTACTTGTTGCTACAATAGCCTTAAATGACTCATAAGTTTCACTATCTCTTTCGTTTACTATCCTTTCTATTATGGGATAAAGATACGCAAAAGTTTTACCAATACCAGTTGGAGCATCAATTAATGCTATTCTTTTGTTTTTTAATGCTCTTTCCCAAGATTTTACGAATTCTAGTTGTTCTTCTCTTATTTCAAACTTAAAATATTCATTTTCTTTAGAATAATCTTCAAATTTTTTCTTGAATCTATCTTTTATATTCATTTACAAGCCTTACAAACTATAAGAGTGCATTATACTCAATTTTATAATTAACTCCAATTTATTTTACAAAAAGAGGATAATAAATTTTATTTATTTAATATTTTATGAAATAAAAAAAGGGCCTGAATCACATAAATAATTCAGACCCTTTAAGTACTATTTTATTTTAAATCTTATACTTTATATTTTACCAACAAGCATAAAAGCAATAATAAGAGCATAAATAACTAATGACTCTATTAAAGCAAGACCTAAAATCATAGGTGTAAATACAGCTGATTTTGCTCCAGGATTTCTTGCAATTCCTTCAAGAGCAGCAGCAGCAGCTCTACCCTGAGCTAAAGCTCCACCTAATGCAGCAACACCAATTGCGAATGCAGCTGAAAAACCCAACCATTTTTTGAGTTCAGCACCTGTTTGTGTTATTTCTTCCGCACCAAAAAGGCTAGTTGAGAATAACATACCAACTACTACTAAAAGAAAGATAAAACTTGCTTTCTTCATGATTAACTCCTACTAAAAAACCTGACTTATTTCAGGTATTAAAAAAAATTAATGACTGTCATGTTCAACAGCCATACTTATATAAACTATCGTTAAGATAGTAAACACTAAAGTTTGTACTAATATAACTATCATACCAAGTAACATAATTGGTAATGGTAGCACAAAAGCTAATATACTTAAAAACAAACCTAAAACTAAATGGTCACCGGCAATATTTCCCATTAACCTTAATGCTAAAGATAAAGGTCTTGCAAAATGAGAAATAAGCTCTATAGGAAGCATTAAAGGTGCTAATGCAGGCATAGGCCCTAAAAAATGCTTAAAATGAGCAACAACACCCTGCTCTTTTATACCATACCAATTGTATAAACCAAATGAAAATATACCTAATGCTAAAGTGGTATTCAAGTTATCCGTTGGTGGTAAAAAACCTGGTATCATTCCTATTAAGTTTGAAAAGAAAATAAATATTGCAAATGTTGCAATCCACGGAAAAAACTTTTTAGCATCTGGCCCTATAATATCTTTTGCCATATTATAAAATGATTCTATAAAAATCTCCATTATATTTCTAGCATTAAATTTATCAGAAGGAATTAAAGAATTTTCTGACTTATCAATAGATTTTTTTGCAAAAATTCCTAAAGATATAGCTATTCCACCTGCTATTAATGCTCCCCATATTTGATGAGTATCATGTACAGGCTTATTGTTTACAAAAGAGTTACCAAGCATGTGACTTAATGCTTCTGTTTTTTCATTTATTTCACTAAAAATTGTCCATCCTGACATATTAATTTACCTCTGCTTTTAACTTGCCACCATAAAGTAGGGCATTTATAGTAATTGTAAGAAATAGTGTTGTTATCCCTACTAAAAAACCTGCTTTACTTAATACAAATAATTTTGTACTAAAAAGCCAAAAAATAACAGCACCAATAATAGATAATTTAAACATAAATAATATTGCATAAATTATCTGTGTTTTAGGTTCTCCAAAAAATATTTTTTTTACAACAAATAATAATAATCCAAAATTAACTGTAGCAATAATACCACCAATTAATAAAGCTATAGAAAAATTTTTACTTATTACAAAAAAAGAAACAACAAATAAGAATAAAGTGATTAAAAATGTTTGTATTATTATATTTTTGAATATTTTACTATCCAAGAGAACCTCTAAATAGATACACAACCTATTACAACTCTGCTTTAATAACATAAAGATAGTTTAATGTCAAATAGTAGTTGTTTGAAAATAAAAATATTCTTTATCCAAATCAAGTAAAATTAAAATGTAAATTTACTAGTAAAAAGCTCATGATCAAATAATCCCATCATTACAAGAGAATCACTATGGTCTAATTCCATAGAGATAATACTAGAATTGCGAGCATGTTCATTAATCCATTCTTTCTCCCAAATAATTTCACCATTATTATCCAATTTTTTTACGAATTGCTTAAATTCCAGTATATCTTCCATATTACTACCACCTATAAAAATTTCATTGTTTTCATTTATATCTATACTATTGCTATCAAATACTCCTGCAGTATATGTTTTATCAAAAATTAAATTACCATCTTTATTAAGTTTAGCAATATAAGGACTTCCATCTCCATATCTACTTGACGAAGATATATCAGCTGTTCCAACAATGTAAATGTAATTATTTTTATATCTAATATTTCTAGAATTATCTTTACCAACTTTACCAACTTCTTTATACCATACTTTGTCACCATTACTATTAAATTTCATAACTAAAATATCTTCTAGCCCAATATGTGTTGTTCCAGATACAGCAGAACTTGTTGTTGCTGTAACATATAAATTATTATCTTCATCTAAATCAATTTTATTATGATAATTTGCAGCTCCAATAACTAGTTCTTTACTCCATAATTCATCTCCACTGTTGTCCAGTTTTTTTATGAATACTTTATTCATTTTTCTATGTCCTACTATGTAGATATTATTATTACTATCTACTTTCATATCATTAGGAGTATCAGTAGCATCAGTTACAAATTGCTTACTCCATTTGACATTAGCATCTGTATCTATTTTAATTAAAACTACATCATTGCCACTACCCTTTTCAGCTCCAATATATAATCCTTTAGTTGCAAAACTTAAATATACATTATCATTACTATCAATGGCTACATTAGCATGGTCATCATCTAATGAAGTTTTAAACTCTTTACTCCAAACCACTTCTAAATCCTCAGTTATCTTAGACATAAAGATATTATTACCTTCTCCTTCTCTCCAAGATGATTCTACCCGTCCTACAACATAAATATTATTATTGCTATCAATAGCAAGACTTTCTGGTTCTACAATCTTATCAACATCATCTAATGGATGCCATCTTACAATATCAGATGAAACACATTCTGTAGAATAAAGCTCATATCCTTCTTGACACTCATTGCAAGTATCTCCTTTGTAAGCCGCAAAACAAGCACAAGTAAAAGCATCATCTCCATCAATACAGTTCCCATGTTTATTGCAAGGATTATCTTTACAATTATCTAAATCTTTACAAGTTTTACCATCATCATTTAATACAAAATTTTCATTACAACTACAACTAAAGGCTCCTTCACTATTTGAGCAAATCTGCTCACACCCACCATTACTTGTTTTACATTCGTCTATATCTACACAAGTTTTATTATCAGCTTCTAATTTAAATCCTTCGTTACAGCTACATTCAAAACTTCCAACTTTATTAGTACAAATATCACTACAATTACCATTATTTGTTTTACATTCATTAATATCAACACAACTATCCCAATCTTTTCTATACTCAAAACCTGAATCACAGGTTTTAGGAGGTTTTTCTTTTTCTCCACATGAAAACAATACAAAAATAACTGAAAACATTAATAAATAAGTTGTTTTATTCATTTTTAACTCCAAAAAGTGGGCTGGAAACCCTGCCCAAAATAAAATTATGGAAACTCTGGCATTTCAGGGATATCTAAATCAATGCCGAAATTGTCATTTAACTGCTCTCTTAAATTAATTTCACTCTCTATTATCTTATTAATTTCTAATTTCACCTCAGGAGAAGAAATCCCCTCTGGTAAAGCATCAATTATAGCATCAAAATCAGGCATAGGGTCCCATAATAAATCTATGTAAGCCATTCTGCTTTGTCCATTACTATCAAAATAAGAACAACCATTCAAGGGGCTCCAATTACAAGCTCCATCATCAGAAGACATATTTGCCATAATACTGCTTATCATCATATTTAATTCTTGAGATGTAACCTCAACACTGTTTCCATCACAAGTTTTAGTGATAACATTACATTCTCTTGATGGGATATTTGCAATTTTCTTATTTGCAAGTTCTATTAATTTTCTACCTAATCCACCTTTTTTCATCAATATCAATCTAGGGTCTCCCGAAAGTCCTACCCCACTATCACATTCTTTGTTATATGCATCAGGACGACACATTTTATTTTTATTTTTATCTTTGTATTCTTTAATATGTTCTTCTGCCATATCAACCATCGCTTC
>JAMOQH010000167.1 GCA_027064085.1 bacterium
GATATCATATAAAATAAAGCAATTGAGAGTACTATAAAAATGGAGCAATAAATGAAAACAGCATTAGTTTGTGGAGCTGGAGGCTTTATAGGAAGTCATCTTGTTGAAAAGTTAAAAGAAGAAGGATTTTGGGTAAAGGGAATTGATTTAAAATACCCCGAATTTAAAAAAAGTATGGCAGATGAATTTATAATTGGAGATTTAAGAGACCCTCAGATATGCAAACAAGTAACCGATAGGCCATTTGACGAAGTTTATCAGCTTGCAGCCGATATGGGAGGAGCAGGTTTTACCTTTACAGGAGACAACGATGCTGACATAATGTACAATTCTGCTCTTATAAATTTAAATATGGTAAATGTTGCATTAAAAGCTAAAGTAAAAAAATATTTTTATTCATCATCAGCCTGTGTTTATCCTGAGTATAATCAACTAAACCCAACTTCACTTAATTTAAAAGAAAGTTCAGTTTACCCTGCTCTTCCTGATAGTGAATATGGTTGGGAAAAACTTTTTAGTGAAAGATTATATCAATCTTTTTCTAGAAACTATAAAATGAATATAAAAATAGCCCGATTTCATAATATTTTCGGAGACTATGGAGTTTATGAAGGGGGACGAGAAAAAGCTCCCGCAGCACTTTGCCGAAAGGTTGCCCTTGCAAAGGAGGGTGAAAGTATTGAAATATGGGGAGATGGATTGCAAACACGTTCTTTTTTATATATCAGTGAATGCTTAAAAGGAATCAGAAAATTAATGGACAGTCACTTTTCAGGGCCTGTAAATATAGGAAGTGATGAAATGGTTACAATTAATGAACTTGCAGAAATGATTATTAAGATATCAGGTAAAAATTTGAGTTTAAGGCACATAGAAGGTCCATTAGGTGTTAGAGGAAGAAATTCAGATAATGAATTGATTAAAAAGAAACTCGGCTGGGCACCAAACTACCCTCTTGTAAAAGGAATAGAAAAAAATTATCTATGGATAAAAAATGAAATTGAAAAGGCCACTTCAACCCAATAAATTGGTTTTCCGTGCAAAAAAGTAAAGCTATGCTTTCTTTTTTATAGTAAATTTAACATATTCAGAATTTAATAAAACTCCAAAAACAAAATAAATAAATGGGTATGCAAAATTACGCCAGATAATAACCTCGGTTAATTCATAAAGTAATAAAACCATTAATATCCCAAATATCAATAGATAGTTAATATCTTTTTTACCTTTTTTTATACTTTTAAACAATAATACTAAATTTAATAACAAATAGCCAAATAAGCCAATAATACCCGTTTCACATAAAAGTTTAAAAATCATACTGTGTGAATGAGCATAATATTGATTGTACTGATAAGCCCGTTTTTTAATATAAATTTTTTTTAAGTTTAAATACTCCAAGTAATTTAATGGATTTCTTTTAAAAATCTCTACCACTTCATTAAATGTTTCAACATAAGCTTTATACTTTCTATCTCTTTGAGCCTTTTTAAAATTCATATATCCAATTCCATTAAAAGGATACTTTTTAAAAATTCTAATTGATTCATTCCATACTTCAATTCGCCCCATGGTACTAACATCAGCCTGTGTTATATTTTTTAATCTAACAACATATTTATTATTTGGAAACATAAAAATTAATACAACAATACTAATTGAACCTAGTAAAACAGTTATAAAAAAATATTCTAAATTCCTAATTAATACAATTAAAGGAATAGTTATTAAAATAGATAGGTAAATTCCTCTTGTTTTGGTAACAAGCAATAAATAAAGTGTCATTATTATTAAAATTCCAATTAATATTTTATCTTTATTTTTTAATTTAGCATAAAAAAAGATAGTAATAAGAATTATAAATACCATTGCTAAAACTAAGCTAACTTGAGATATCATATACCCACCTGAATATCTCCCTAACATGTATTTGGGAAAACTAATAATTCCATGTTTATGAAAATAAAATCTTATTAAATATACAATCAACACTCCAAATAAAGAATATATAAAATATTTTTTACTCTTATTATTAATGACAAATTGCCCTAGTATCAAAGGGTAAAATATCCATTGAAGTATATCAATTATTTCAGATACTCCCTTATTGATACTATGTGGAGATGCAATAAAACTAATTACCAAAGTTAATAAAAATATAAAAATATATTTTTCTAAAAAACTTATTTTAAAACCATCTTTTTTAATTTTTAATAAAGCTAAAATTATTAATATAATTGTTAATAAATTTATTACAAAAGAACTTATATGTAACATTAAAAACAATGGAACGATAATTACAATATCATTAAAGAGCTGATTTAGGTTTCGATTTTTTAGACTTTCTTTAATTTTCATAAAATAGTTTTTAATATTTGACTTACAGCAGAATTTACAGAAAATTTATTTATAAGCATATTTCTAGCATTCTGCCCCATTTCAATCCTTAATTTTTTATTTTTTAACAATTTCACTGCATTGTTTAATAACTTTTCATCTTCTCCATTTGTAGTAACAAATCCCGATTTAAACTCTTCAACAGTATCTTTAAGGTCATTTCCTTTATTTATACTTCCCAAAATGGGTAGTGAATTTGCCATATAACCAAGTAGTTTACCTGGAAAATTATGAGCAGTATGATTTTTATGTAAACTAAAAAGTCCAATATCCACTTCTGATAATATTTTTGCAAATTCTTCTTGAGAAACAGAAGGTAGAAGAGTTAAATTATCTAGTTTAAGTTCTTTAATTTTAGTTTCAACTAAATCATATTCATCTCCTTTTCCAATTAGTAAAAAATGAGCAGTTTTATATATCTTCATATTATTTGCAAGTCTTACAATATTCATCATGTCTTGAGCGTGCCCTATATTTCCACCATAAAAGAAAAGCACCTTATTTTCTAAACTTAATTTTTTTCTGTAAATATTTTTATTATCTTTATTTATTGTTTTAACAACAGTCCAATTAAATAATATTTTTAACTTTTCCGTCTTTTTGTATTGCTTAGAAAACACCTCAAGATTTTTAGGTGATTGTAAAGCAATAAAATCAGCATATTTATAATTTATACCTTCAAAAAGACGAAAATACTTTGCAAAAACCGAGTTTTCCTTAATTATTCCTGCATCAATTATCCACTGAGGGAAAAAATCTCGTAAAATCAAATAAGATGGAGCACCATATAGTTTTTTTAACTTTTTAACAAGAGAGCCAAAAAATATTGTAGGTGAATAATAAACAATTAAATCATAATTTTCCTTTTTAAGTAAATACTTTAAATTTCTCCATGCATTATAAGATAAAAGAGTTTCATTAATTGCTCTTTTAGCTTTTGATGTATTTTTTATTACTCCATTTTTAAACCTATATATAGTTACATCATCAAGTTTATTTATTTGATATTTTTCTTTTAATGTACTATCAGGAGTTATAACTGTTACATTATGATTTCTATTTGTAAATTCAATAGCAAGTTCGTGCATCATTTTAGCACCAATTTTAATACTATTGGGCATGTAATCATCTACGATAAGCAATATATTCAATTTAGGCTCCTAATATTTTTGCCATACGACCCTATTTATATAATCAGTATATGACAAAATAATTCTTAAAACCTTTTCTGATACATTAGGCATAGAGTAATCACTAACATATCTCAAACTATTATTATTTTGAGTTTCCAAAACCTTCAAGCCTTGTAAAACCCTCTCTTTATTCAATCCAACCATCATAACAACAGCTTCTTCCATTGCTTCTGGTCTTTCATGAGCTTCGCGTAAATTTAATGCTTTAAACTTTAAAATTGATGATTCTTCTGAAATTGTACCACTATCAGACAAAACAGCTTTTGCATCAACTTGTAGTTTTACATAATCAGTAAATCCCATTGGTTTCATTAAATTTATATTCTTATGAAGTTTTATATTCTTTTCCGAATTAATTCTGTTTCTTGTTCTTGGATGTGTAGAAACAATTATAGGAATATCATATTGCACTGCAATTGAATTCAGTATATCAATAAGGGCATAAAAAGTTCTATCAGAGCTTATATTTTCATCTCTATGAGCAGAAACCAAAAAATATTCTCCTTTTTTAAGGTTTAAATCTTTTAATATGTTAGATTTATAAATATCATCTTTTTTGGAGTTAATAACCTCAAACATAGGACTTCCTGTTTTTATAACTCTATCAGCAGGTAATCCTTCTCTTAATAAATATTCTCTTGCAATATCACTATATGTTAGATTTATATCGGAAATATGGTCAACAATCTTTCTATTTGTTTCTTCTGGAACTCGTTGGTCAAAACACCTATTACCTGCTTCCATATGAAATATTGGGATTTTTCTTTTTTTCGCAGGAATTGCACATAAACAACTATTAGTATCTCCTAAAATTAAAAAGGAATCAGGTTGCTCCTTTTCTAAGATAGGGTCAATTGCTATAATAATATTTCCTATTGTTTTTGTTGCATTCTTACCAGCTGCATTTAAAAAGTAATCTGGCTTTTTTATATTAAAATCTTTAAAAAATATTTCATTTAATTCATAATCATAATTTTGTCCTGTATGAACTAAAATATGCTCTATTGCTTTAGAATCATCTAATTTTTGCAATACCGATGATAACCTTATTATTTCAGGCCTTGTTCCAACAACAGTCAATACTTTTAGTTTTTTCATTATACCTCTTGATAATAAGTATCAGGCTTTTCTCTATCAAATTGCTCATTTGCCCAAATTAACAATACCATTTCAGTATTTCCAATATTCGTAATACTATGTGTATATCCAGGAATCATATCTACTATTTCCATTCTATCATCAGAAACATTGTACACAATTTCTTCTTGAGTATCAATCTTTCTTAGTTTTATTACGGCTTTACCCTTGATAACTAAAAATTTCTCATTTTTACTATTGTGATAATGATTTCCCCTTGTTACTCCTGGTTTACTTGTAGAAATTGAAATTTGCCCACTATCAAAGGTTTTTAAAAGTTCATAAAAAGTTCCCCTTTCATCACTATACCCATTAATTTCATAAGAAAATTTATCTGTGGGTAAATAAGATAAATATGTTGAATATAATGCTCTCTCAAATCCATTTCCTACTCTAGGAATTATTAAATTCGTTCTACTTTCTTTAAATTGATTTAAAAGATTTTTTATCTCTCCAAGTGTTTTTTTATATATAGGACTTATTTCAGTTTTAATATCCTTTTTGTCCAAATGTTTTATAAATTGCTCAACAACATCATCAATATAAACCAAGTTAAGCATGGTATTTTCATCATTTACAACTATTCCCAAATCATGAGTTATGTTGTAGCACCATGTTGCAATCACAGAATTATAATTTGGTCTTGACCATTTACCAAAAACATTTGGCAATCTGTAAATAAAAACTTCAACATTATTATCTTTTGAATATTTTTTTAATAATTCTTCTGATTTAAATTTTGATTTACCATAATCATTATCATTTTCAGCTTGAATAGAAGAAGATATTAAAATTGGTATTTTCCTATGATTATTTTCAATTATTTTTATAATATCTTTTGTTAAACCATTATTTCCTTCATAGAAATCAGAAACTTTTTTAGGTCTATTTACTCCTGCAAAATGAAAAATAAAATCTATATCATTAATATATGACTCAATTTCATTTAAACTATTTTCTTTATCAAACTCATATACTCTTATATTTTCTATTCTCAATAATCTTTCAATCAGGTTTTTACCTATAAACCCCTTACTTCCTGTTACCAATATATTCATAATTACCTTATAATTCACTTTTAATATAACTAAGTTTCATTAACATTTCTTTCATTTCATCAACATTAAGCCTTCTTGTATTATGAGAATTATAATCTTCAATCTCATCAAGCATAATTTCACCTTTTGCCATATATTTAGTATAATTTAAATCCCTATTATCAGCAGGAATTCTATAATAATTCCCCAAATCAATTGCTTTGAGCATTTCTTCCCTAGTTACAAGGGTTTCGTATTTTTTTTCTCCATGTCTAGTTCCAATTACTTTAATATTTGCATCTTCTTTATTGAATATTTCACCTATGGCTTTTGCTAATGTTTCTATAGTTGCAGCAGGAGCTTTTTGTACAAATGTATCTCCTTGTTTTCCATTTTCAAACGCAAAAAGCACTAAATCAACAGCTTCTTCCAATGACATCATAAATCTGGTCATAGTTGGGTCTGTAATAGTAACAGGTTGCTTTGCCTTCATTTGTCCAACAAATAAAGGAATAACAGAACCTCTTGAAGCCATAACATTACCATAACGAGTACAACATAGAATAGTACTGTCATCAGTTATTGTTCTTGATGTAGCAACAACCATTTTTTCCATCATAGCTTTAGAAAGCCCCATTGAATTAATTGGGTAAACCGCTTTATCGGTAGATAATACAATTACTCGTTTTACTTTATTATTAATAGATGCTCTAACAACATTATTAGCTCCTAAAACATTGGTTTTTACAGCTTCCATAGGAAAAAACTCACATGATGGAACCTGTTTTAATGCAGCCGCATGAAACAAATAATCAACACCATGCAATGCAAAATTTATACTTTCATAATCTCTCACATCTCCAATATAAAACTTTAATTTATCATTTTTATATTTAATACGCATATCTTCTTGTTTTTTTTCATCTCTACTAAAAACTCTAATTTCTTTAATATCTGTATCTAAAAAACGATTTAGAACAGCATTCCCAAAAGAACCAGTTCCTCCCGTTATTAATAATATTTTATCTTTAAATAATGACATAATAACTCCTGTTAAATTTCTCTATAACTATCTAATATTTATTTATTGATTTAATACATTTCTATACATATTAACATACTCATTTATCAATTTTTCAGAAGAAAATTCTTTAGCAAGTTTAAATCCTTTTTCTTTCATTTTGTTTTTTTCATCATCAGATAAAGAAAAATAATTTTCAATTGCACTTTTTATAGAATTTAACTCCATATCAACCCAGTAACCACACTGTCTTCTATTTAATTCTTCCCATGGTGTCCCTTTTGTCGTAACAACAGGAGTCTTCCGTATTAAAGATTCTAAAATAACCATGCCAAAATTTTCTGACCTTGTTGTTGTTACAAACAATTCAGCATTATAGTATAAATCTTCTTTTTCTTTCCCTTCAATACTTTTTTCACTAAAAATAATTCTATTTTCTAAGTTTAAATTCTTAACTTTGTTTTTTAATTCTTGTCCATATTTTATATCTTCATTAATATTTCCAGCAATAAATAATTTTATATTTTTATCAATATCAAGTTTAGAATATACCTCTATCAATAATTCTATATTTTTTTTTCTTGAAATGCGACCCAAATATAAAATATATTTATAATCTTTTTTATTTTCAGATTTATTTTCATAAGAAAATAAATTATTATCCAGCATATTAGTTACTTTAAAAATTGTTCTTCTTGATTCAAGCTGTTTATTAAAATAATTACTATATATTTCTTTTACAAAACCTTCCTCTTCATCTGAAGTCACATGTAATATTGCATTTTTAAATAAAAATTTAACAAAATAATTTTTTAAAAATATTCTTTTTTTTCTCTTTTTTAGTTTTAAAGGGGCATCTAATAATTCACCTCTAGGTGAAATGATACAGGTAGTGCCTCTTTTTTTAGCTAAAATCATAAAATATAAATTAAAAGGGTCAAAAAATGAAGAAAAGTGAAATAAATTAACTTTTGGAATATCAGAAATTAATATTTTATTATAAGGAATATGTTTCCAATATCTATCAGAGTAATACACATTCATTCCGTCTACGCTATTCCATTCATTAATTTTTATTTTTGAGAGGTCATTAATACCAATAGTTGTAGTAAAAACAAAAACTTCCATTCCCTGTTTAACCAATTCTTTTGCTAAAAAATAAACCGAATTTGCAGGTCCTCCTGCCTGAGAAGGATAAAATATTGATGTAGGAAACAAAATTCTCATAAAACTCCTATTTATAGAATATAAATATTACAATTCTTTATATCTTTCAATATATTTTTTAGCAACTGATTTAATAGAAAATTTTTCTACACATCTATCATAAATAAACTTTGAAATATCTCTTCTTTTATTGATATCACTAGATAACTTAAAAATTTTACTTGCCAAAGAATCAACATCACCAATATCAACAGCAAATTCATAATCTTTACCAAGCATTTCTTCGGTAGATGAAACTTTAGTTGTAACAATAGGTAAACCAATAGACATAGCTTCAAGCATTGAATTAGACATTCCCTCTCTTTCAGAGCTAATTACAAAAATATCCGACTTTTTAAGCCACTCCATTGTATTACTTTGATAACCTACAAAATCAACTTTTTTATCAATACCTAATTCTACTGACAAACTCACTAAATCATCATATAAATATCCTTCACCAACAATACTCAAATGCCAATTTTTAAAATTTTCATCAAGTTTTTCACATGCTTTTAATAAATCATCACATTTTTTTTGTGGAACCAATCGTCCTAAAAAAATTAATTCAATATTTTTCTTTTTAGTATTTTTTTTTATTTTACTTATCTCTACTCCATTAGAAACATTAAAAATTTTCTTTTCAATAAAATTTTCTTTTAATAGTTTTGAATAAGTACTCCTTTCTAAAGTTATTAACATATCAGACTTTTTAACAATAAGTTTCCATATTTTTCCACTTATACTATTCTTATTATCAAGCATATTTTCATTAGGAAACTTAAATACTGTTTTATATCCCAATAATTTTCCAACAATTAATAATGATACACCTATTCTACTAGGAGTATGTATATGAAGAATATTATGTTTTGCTTTCATCTTTAGTAAAAATAGTGGTAAGTATGCAAATCCTAATAAATCTTTTTTAACTCTTTCAATACTAAGCTTCCCTATTAACTCTGTTTTATTACTATTATGAACATAGGACAGAGCCATAACATCTATTCCATTTCTTATTAACTCTTGACTCAGTAAATAAGCCTGCTTTTCCTTTCCACCAATAATGGGCGGGGGAAATGCTGCATCAAACATTAATACTGATAATTTTTTATCTTTCATAATTTCTAAACCTTACATCCATTCTTCATACCACATCTCAAACATTAATAAAAACCACAATTTAGTTATATTTTGTTTATTTCCATTAAAATAATCATCTCTAAGTTTAATTATTTCATTAACATTAAAAAAACCCTCTGTTTTCAGCCTCTCTTCATTTAAATACTTCAAAAAATATTCCTTTAGCTCATCTTTAAACCATTCTATTACAGGAACTCCAAAACCCATCTTTTTTCTATCCATTAACCCTTTTGGTAAATATTTATGAGTTATTTTTTTTAATAAATATTTTTTTATTTTATTTTTATATTTCAAAGAAGATGGTAACTGTGCCATATATTCAATTAATCTATAATCAAGCATAGGTTCTCTTCCTTCAAGGCTTACACTCATTGTTGCCCTATCAACTTTGGTTAGTATGTCATCTACCATATAGGTTTTATAATCAACTGCAAGTATTTTATTTATTTCATCCTTTTCTTTTAAAGAATTTAAATCAAAATCTGTTTTTAACTCTATGATACTAGACTTAAATAAAGAATAAACATGTTTATTTACAAAAACCTGACTAAAAAACTTTAATATTCCTATAGAATCATTTAATTTTAATATATTTTTTATCTTTTCATATTTTCTTTCATGTTCATAAATTTTATTCCATAAAGGAATATATTCAGGATTTATTTTTTCCATAATTTTAACAATAACAGGTTTTATAAATCTGGGAATTTTAAAAAAATAATTATAATATTTTAATACCATTGGGTATTTATTATACCCCATAAAAATCTCATCTCCTCCATCAGCAGACAAACTCACTGTAACTTGTTCTCTTGCTAGCTTACTAACTAATGCAGTTGGTATAGCAGAACTATCTCCAAATGGCTCATCATACATTTTAGGTAACTTAGGAAGAATTTCCAAGGCATCTTTTTGAGTACAATAATATTCAGTATGCTCTGTTCCTAGTATTTCAGCAACTTTTTTAGCGTAAGGTGCCTCATCAAAGCCCTTTTCATGAAATCCAATTGTAAAAGTTTTTATCTTTTCTTTTCTATTTTTTTGTAATATTGCCGTTACAATACTACTATCATATCCACCACTTAAAAACACTCCAACTGGTACATCACTTACCATTCTGTACTCAAATGAAGATTTTAATAATTCTTCAATATGCTCTATTGCTTCCTCTTCCGTTACATTCAATTTAGGCTTATTATAAAAATCTATTACATCCCAATATTTATTCTCTTTTATTTCCTTATTTTCTAAATTAATTTCAAGATAATGCCCTGCTCTAAGCTTATGAGTATCTTTAAAGATTGTATAAGGCTGTAAAATATATCCATATTGTAAATATAAAACCAAAGCATCTGTGTTTATTTCTTTTACAAAGTTTTTATGCTCATGAAAAGATTTCAATTCACTTGAAAACATTAGTAAACCATTTTTAAAATACCAATATAATGGCTTTACTCCTGCCCTATCTCTATAAATGTTAATTTTATTAAGACTTTTATCCCAAATAGCAAATACGAACATCCCATTGAATTTATGAACAGCTTCTTTTCCCCATTTCTTAAATGAATGTAAAATAACCTCTGTATCACTATTAGATATAAATTCATCTCCTGATTCTTCAAGTTCAAGTTTAATTTCTGAAAAATTATAGATTTCTCCATTATAAGTTATTACTAAATTATCATAAAACATAGGTTGATGGCCATGTTTTGATAAATCCAATATACTTAATCTTCTATGTCCAAAGCCTAAATTACAACTGTCCAATTGTTCAAATAAATATCCACTATCATCAGGCCCACGATGATGCAAAACATCTGTCATACTCTTTAGTATATTTTTATCTGACTTTTTATTAAAATCTACAAAACCACTTATTCCACACATTCATTATCCCTGTTTATTACGATTAAACTCCTATCTGATAATATTCAAAGCCCAATTTTTGAAGTTTTTTAATATTATACTGATTTCTTCCATCAAAAATTATATTATTCTTTAATCTTTTTTTTATTTCTTCAAAATCAGGACTTCTAAATTCTTTCCATTCTGTTAATAATAACAGTGCAGAACTATCATTTAATACATCATACTTAGAATCAAAATATTCAACATTTTCATTATCTTTTAAGTAAAACTCTTTTGCTTCCTTAACAGCTTTTGGGTCATAAGCTTTAACTTTAGCTCCAAGAGAAGTTAACTTATTAATAATAACAACAGAAGGAGCTTCTCTCATATCATCTGTTTCAGGTTTAAAACTTAATCCCCAAATAGCAAAGGTTAATCCATTAAGATTATTTCTGTTTTTATCTGTCATAAATCTTTTAATTACTTTGTTCGCAATAACCTCTTTCTGAGATTTATTTCTTGCTTCAACAGCATTTATAATTTTAGGTTCAAAACCAACATCTTTAGCTATTTTAATTAAAGCCTGTGTATCCTTTGGAAAACAACTACCACCATAACCGATACCAGGATATATAAAACTATAGCCTATCCTACTATCACTTCCTATGCCTATTCTGACTTTATTAACATCAGCCCCTACTCTTTCACAAATATTAGCAATTTCATTCATAAATGAAATTTTTGTTGCGAGCATAGCATTTGCTGCATATTTAGTCATTTCTGCACTTCTTATATCCATAGATATAAACCTGTCATGATTTCTTGTAAATGGAGCATACAATTCTCTCATAACTTCTAATGTTTCATCGTTATCCGTACCAACAACAACTCGGTCTGGCTTCATAAAATCATTAATCGCAACACCCTCTTTTAAAAATTCCGGATTACTTACCACTGAAAATTTAATAGAAATGTTTCTTTTATTTAATTCCTCTGTAATAACCGCTTTAACTTTATCAGCACTTCCAATTGGAACTGTTGATTTATTAACAACAATAATATTTTTATTAACAGATTTTCCTATTTCTTTGGCAACAGCAAGTAAATACTGTAAATCAGCACTACCATCTTCACCCATTGGAGTTCCAACTGCAATAAAAATTATATCAGAATCATTTATAACTTCATTTAATTTAGTATTAAATCTCAATGTATTATTTTTTATTCCTCTTAAAACCATCAGCTCAAGACCTGGTTCATAAATAGGAATAACACCTTTCTTTAACCCTTCTATCTTATCTCTGTCAATATCAACACAAGTTACATTATTACCCATTTCAGCAAAACAAGCACCTGCAACTAAACCAACATAACCTGTTCCTACAACAATTATTTTCATATTTCCTCACTAACAATATTTAATAAATAATCACCATACTCATTTTTTATATTATTTGCAATATTTATTAACTGCTCTTTATTAATATAATTCTTTCTATATGCAATTTCTTCTATACATCCAAATTTTACACCTGATTTTTCCTCTATATCCTTTACAAAAACAGTTGTTTCAACAAAAGATTTATGAGTACCTGTATCAAACCATGTATTACTTTCATCTATTAATGTTACCTTTAATTTCTTATTTTTTAAATAAATTTTATTCACATCAGTTATTTCAAGTTCTCCTCTTTTAGAGGGCTTTAAAGATTTTGCAATATTAACAACCGAATTATCATAAAAATATAAACCAACAACAGCATAATTCGATTTAGGTTTTAAAGGTTTCTCTTCAATTGATAAAACATTCATATCGTTATCAAATTCAGCTACCCCAAATCTTTCTGGATCATTTACTTCATAACCAAAAACAGTTGCTGTTTCATTTTTTAGTAATGCATTACTAAAAATATCATATATTTTATCACCATAAAAAATATTATCCACTAAAATCAAAGAAACATTATCACTTCCAATAAATTCTTCTCCAATAATAAAAGCATTTGCTATTCCCTTTGGCTCATATTCAATTTCATACTTTATTGATATTCCAATATTACTTCCATCTCCTAAAACAGATTTAAATAACTTAATATCTTTCTGCATCGCAATAATTAAAATATCCTTTATCCCCATACTCATAAAAGTTGACAAAGGATAATAAATCATTGGTTTATCATAAATTGGAAGAAGTGCCTTTGGTATTATTTTTGTTACAGGATACAATCTTGTTCCAAGACCACCTGCCAATATTATCCCCTTCATTATTTATACCCTCTAGATAAAAAAGCATTATACATATAACAAACTTTTATTTCAATCAAAAAGCAATTTAAAATATAACTTCTCTGTTTTTTCTGCAACAGAAGATAAAGAAATATTATCACTAATAAATTTTCTAGCATTTTTTCCCATTAAAATTCGTTCTTTCCTATTATAGTATAAATATATTATTTCATCTGCAAAACTTTCCATATCATCAATATTAACTATTTTACCAGAATTATATTGCTCCAATATATCAATACTCCCTGAAACTTTTGTTGAAACAACAGGTAAGCCGCAACTTAAAGCTTCTAGCATCGCATTTGATAAACCTTCCATTTTTGAAGGAAGTAAAAAAATATCTGAAACCTGATAATATTTCACGGTATTTTCTTGTAAACCCCAAAATATTATATTTTCATTTAGCTTGTATTTTTTTATTTTTTCTAAAAACTTTTCTTTTTCCTCTCCATCTCCAACAATCAAAAGAATAGCAGAAGGAATTTTATCAAGCACTTTTTTCCAAGCATCAATTACTCCCAATGGATTTTTAGCATTACTTAATCTTCCACAATAAATAGCAGTAAAAACATCTCTATTTAATTTAAGTTTTTCTCTTATAGCAATTTTTTCTTCTAAACTTAAAGGAATAAATATATTTTCATCAACTCCATTTGGAATCATAAAAATTTTATCTTGACTTATACCAATTTTTTTTATTTCATTGACAGCACTTTTACTAGTTGCAATAAAACCATCAATTCCATAAAATGATTTTTCTAACATATTTTTAACTTTATAATCATTAAAAACATTCATTATTCCCATAGACCCCGTACTAGTAGTTTTTAAAACTACTTTCTTTTTCATTAGTTTTGCAACCAAAATAACTATTGCAGATGTAAGCCCGTATTGATGCAAGTGAAACACATCAAATTTTCTTCCACGTACTAATAAAAAAGAAATTAATGAAGAATTAAATGAAAGCTGATGAATTTTCTTCTTATAAACACTAAAAATACGATTAATTATAACTCCATCAAGAACTTCATATTTTTTCCATTTTTTATTTCTTTGTTCTGTTACGACCTCTACCGTATGCCCTCTTTGGACTAAAGCTCTTGAAAGCCTTAATGCGGCTATCTCATATCCTCCAGTCATTGGATAAAACTGAGGAGCAACCATTAAAATTTTTAATTTTTTACTCATAAAAACCTATAAATTTAATTTATAAAAAGAAAATAATAAAAATATAAATATCATTCCCATTACAGAAAAGTATTTTATAATGAGTTTGCTGTTAATATACCCATAAGCTGAAATCAATGCCATTACTGGAATTACAGAAACCGTCCATCTTGTAGTATCTCCACTAATAAATCCAATTAAAAAATATCCTCCCATAAATAAAATAATAAATACTTTAAAGAAATAATTTATGACCTGAATATTCTTATCTATCCAAATATAATATAAACCTAAGAAAAACATTGGTACAAAAAAAAGAATCCATGGAACAGCAAATAAACCTCTTAAACTTCTATAAATATATCTAGGATTCTTTAAATCAATCCATGTATCTTTTTTAAATCCAGATGTTTCTTTTAAGATAAAAAGAGAAATATACTTTATTTTACTTACTCGCTTTATTTCATGATTGGAGATATTTCTTCCTTCTATATAGTTTTTAAGATTACGATTTTCTCCTCTTACTCCTATTTTATTTAACAGGCTACTTGAAAATCCTATAATCAGGATTAATATAAATATAATAACGGCCAAAAACAATTTCCCTGTTTTTTTAAAATTATTTTCAAATTTAGAAAAATAGGAAGCACCTATAATTAATCCAACATTAAAAATAGCCAGAGGCAATCTAAAAGAAGCTATTAAAACCACTGCAATAAATAATTTGAAATAAATAAAAAGCACTCTTTTTTTACTATTAATTAAAAGTATGTTAAATAAAATATAAGACTGAATAATGGTTATTGACATATCTTTTAATAAGATTAATGTATAATAAAATAATGGTGTTGAAAATAATACAAATAAAGCAACTAGTGTGGCAAATTTTTTCCCCTTAATAATAAAAGCTATTTTATACCAATACAAAGAAATAAAAAGGAAAAAAGAAAAATTCAACAATTTTCGTATATAAAGAGTATCTCCAATAAATTGATTTAACCATGTTAATAATATAGGATACCCTGTTTGAACATATGATTTAGTAAATTTAGAAATATTAAACCAATCAGATAAAGATTTAAGTTCTTTTAATGATATTCTATAGTAACCAATATCATCACCTCCCGATGCAAAAGGGGCATAATCATTAAGTACATAAATTATAAGTAAATATGATATTGTTAATAACATAGCAACAAAAGGATAAATTAATGATGTATCATTTATTTTTACTTCTTTATATATCAGAAAAACAGGTAAAATAGTTAAAAAAATTATAAAAGCTATATTTATCAATTATTATCCTAAAATATTTTTAATAAATAAAATTACATTGTTTCTTTCATCTTTATTAAACCCAAATCTAAAAGATAATACAAAAAATAAAATCATTATAAAATATTTTAAAAGATAGGTAAATAAAGATTTATCATAATAATTGTAAATTGAAGCACCATAAGCAAATATAGAAAATAAAAATATTAAAAATATTTTCATAAATTCATACCTAAGAGGATAATATCTCTTTGATATAAAATAATAAATGATATTCATTATTAGTCTTGATAACAATAATGACATTGTTGCTCCAAAAACTCCAAATTTTTGAGTTAGTAAAAAATTAAAACTAAAAATTGAAATCAAACCAATAACCTGTACAATTAAAAAGTAATAAGTTTTCTTAGACCATGATATTCCTATTGTTGTAAACTGAACCAGCCCTTCAATTATTACAGCTAGCATCAATAAGGGAATCACTAAAATCGCAGATTCATATTTCATAGAAGCAAATAAATAAATAATAATATCTCCAAAAACAACTCCTAGCACTGCAAAAACAGTTAATAATAAAAAATAAATTCTAAATAAATCTCCTATTATTTTTGGAGCATCATCATTTTTCCATATTGAATATAAATACGGACCAAAAGCAATTTGAAAAGCAGACACAACTATTAAAAGCAAAGAAGAAACTCTAGTACTAACAGCATATTCTCCAATTGTTTCAATACTAACATATCGAAGCAAAAAAGTTCTATCAATTGATGGCATTAGCATACTTATAATCATAACGATTGTAAATGGAGCACCATACTTAAGCATTTCTTTAAATATTTTAAACGAATCCTTTTCACCTAGAGATTTCAAGCTAATGTATTCCCTATTTAAAAATAATCCCAATAATGCAAAAATATTTGAGGATATAACCAATGAAAAAATTACTCCTAAAATTCTATACTTAAAGACAACTACAAGAGTA
This sequence comes from bacterium, assembly GCA_027064085.1. Lineage (GTDB taxonomy): Bacteria > UBP6 > JAFGXH01 > JAFGXH01 > JAFGXH01 > JAMOQH01. Next base: position 16,696 of record JAMOQH010000167.1, read on the forward strand.
ATAGTTAAAATCACATTAAAAATACCATTTCCCAATGTGATTAAAAGATATTTATTTTTTTTAAATGTCCATTTAAATATATTGTTAGAAAATGACATTAACATTGATGCCGGAACATAAATTATTCCCAATTTCCAATAGTAAACCAATTCTTTATTATTATCAAAGATAATATTTCCAACATTATCACCAAAAATAAAAAATAAAATTATCATTATTACAGTAGCAATTACCTGAATAAAAAAACCAATACTAGCTATTTTTATTCTATACTCTTTATCCTCTCCTTTATCATAAAAAAATCTTGCTATAGACGAATCCTGTCCTAATATAAGAAAAGCTGCAAAAACAGACAAATATGATGTTATAACATTTATAGAACCATATTCTCCTTTTGTCAATACTCTTGTTAAAATAGGAGCTGTAAAAATAGCCAAAAATTTAGTTATCGCGCCAGCAAGCCCATAAACAGCAGAATCCTTCGCTAAAAATTTAATAGAATCTTTTAATTGCATTTATTAGTTACCATTACTTTATTTTAGCATCAATTAATTTTTTATACTCTTTTGCCAAAGAAATACCATTATATTTATCAAACCAATCCTTTAAGTTTTCTCCCATTTTTTTATATTTTTCAGGATTTTTCTCAAAATCAATTAATTTTTTAGCAATTTGATCGGGATTTGATACATTTATAAAATCAGGAAAAGGTGTATTGTGTATTTTTTCAAATTCTTCAGGAGTAGTATCAAAGTAATGTAAAAAAGGAATTCCTTTTGACATAAATTCCCAGCCTGCTCCACCCCATAAAAATTTATTAAAGGCAGAACCACCTATTGAAGACTTTTCTATAAGTAACATAATTTCTTTTCTCATTAACATTGGAAGCCAAGTGACATAATTTTCAATTTCTAATTTTTTTATTAATTCTTTTGTTGCCTCAACATCTTTACCATATTCTAAGGTGTATATTCTTATACTTTTTTTATTGCTTAGTTTTATATACTTTGCAAAACCTTCAAATAATATATTATTTTTTTTATCTCCAAATGGCTGATTTATCCATAAATGCCTCACATGATGAAACAAAACATGCTCTGTTTTACTCATCTGCTTTAAAATTTCATTCATTTGCTTAGAAAGATTAATTTTACTTATATCAATCTTTTCTCTGTTATAAACCATTGGAACTGATAACTTTTTTACCTTACTTCCAATTTTATTAAAATAATATAAATTCTTATCTGAAATATCATAAGTTATAACTAAATTTGTATTATATTTAAGCCCCTGCCATTGAAAATACTTAAGAAAATTAAACTGCAATAAATGACGCTTTTTCTTGAACTTAACTTCTTTTGTTAAAAATTCTCCTTGGAAACAATAAGGCTTAAAAATATCAAGCTTAATATTAGAAATAAAAAAATAAGCAGGTCCCATACCATTTGCTATTATAAAATCATAATCAGAAAATATTTTTCTTACATATCTTATATTTTTATAAAATCTTAAAAAATTCCTGTAGTTTCCATTTATAAGTTCTGTTTGAATTATGTATTTTTCCCAGTTTTTTATTTCCCATGTATCCATTTCTGGCATAAAATGTTTTTGTTCATTTACATACAAAAACAAATAAGTATCTACGCCTAAATCCCTTAAATATCTCATTGTAGAAAAATGATTATTATTCATATTTCCTAATATTGCTACTTTCAAAATGCCTCTATTATTTATTTAAGATATTTCCAATCACTCTCGCAGGGCTTCCTACAACAATATCATAACTATTAACTGTTTTAAGAACAACGGAGGCTAAACCTACTATTCCAAATTCACCAATTTCTAATCTTTCAAGTAAAGTTGAATTACTTCCAATATGTGCACCATTTTTTATAAGAACTCGGCCACCAATACTTGCATTATTGGCGACAAAAACCATTTCTTCCATTTTACTATCATGACCAATAAAACTCTGGGCATACATCTGAGAATGGTTACCAATTTCTACATTTGGACTAACTAATACCATAGGCATTAATACAACTCCAAACCCAATTTTGGCTTTCCTAGAAACAACAGAAGAAGGATGAATTACAGTTGCAAATCTTTCATCTGGAATTTCAAGATTTTTTAACATTTTATATCTTTTATGAGCCTGTTTTACATTGGACATCGCAAATATAAAAAAATAATCTTCAGGAAGTTTTTTCCAATCCATATTTACGATTCCCCCTAAAACAGGATAACCATTAATTTCATTTTCAAAATCGTTCAAAAAGCCCACACATTCTATGTCTTGTCCATTTTTTTTACAATCTTCAATAGTAGAAGCAATCACTGTACCATTTCCCCTACCACCAATTATTACAACTTTCACTTATCCTTCTCCTCTATTAACTTTATTAAACTTAAAACTTTTTCTGCTCTTTTTAACATAGGAGGTCCTATCATTTTTCCATTTAACATTGCAATTCCAGAACCATTTTTTCTTGATTCTATTATTGCTTTTACAATTGACTTAGACCTTTCAACTTCTTCTTTTTTAGGTGTAAAACAAGTATTTGCCAATTTAACCTGATTTGGGTGAACTAATAAAGAACCTGCAAAACCCATTTCAAATGATATTGTTTCTTCTTTAATAAAACCATCTTCATTTTTTATTTGTAAATATGGGGTATCTACAGGAAGAATTCCTGCTGCTCTTGCAGCTAAAGCAATTACAGCTCTTGGATAATCAAAAGAAATTGGAGGTTCTCCATGCAGTCCTTCTAAATCATTAAGGTAATCCTCACCACCAAAAGTAATCGCAACAGTTCTTTTAGATGCCATTGCAATATTATATATATCTAAAATAGCAGATGTAGTCTCAATTAATGGAGTAAATGCAAAGTGAAAATGCTCTATATTGTTCTCATTTTCCAGTTGGGTAAAAAGCTTGTCATAATAAATCATATCATCTGCAGTATATACTTTAGTTAGCATAAAACCATCTATATCTTTATGTAAAACATATTTTAAATCTTCAAATACTAAATTACTTTCCAAAGGATTAATTCTTACAAATACTTTCTTGTCTTTAAATCTCCCCATGTCAAGAAACTTCTTGACATTTTTTCTGGCTTGATCTTTGAATTGTTCTGGTATTGAATCTTCGAGATCAAGTATAATTGCATCTGCTCTAGATTCTAAACCATGTATAATAAAACTTTCTTTATAAGTTGGAACAAATAAATAGCTTCTTAATAAGAGCGTCTTTTTATCTATCATATTTCTCTCTTAATTTAACTAAAACCTTTCTTTTGAATCTAAGAACATCAATATCATTTTGATTATAAGCAATAGATTCAATGTAAACGATACCTTGACTAGGGTTTGATTTAGAAACTCTTTTTTCCAAAATTTTTGTTTTAACATATATTGTGTCATTAATAAAAACAGGTGCTAAATGATCAATAGTTTCATACATAAGATTTGCAATAGCTTTTCCACTAATATCAGGAACAGTAATTCCCACAGCTAAACTAAAAACTAAAGTTCCAACAACAAGAGGCTTTCTATACTTTTCCGTTTTACAATAATCAATATTAGTATGTACAGGATGATGATTCATTGTTATAAGGCTAAAAAAATTATTATCACTCTCAAAAATTGTTTTAGAAAGTGAGTGTTTAATCATATCACCTACTATAAAATCCTCAAAATAATTTCCCATTTTACTTGATTCCATTTAAACCCCTTCTATCTTTTCCCCATTAAGAAATATTCTTGTCCACCATTCAAAATTCATAAAAGACCATATCAGAAGCCGGTGATTTACCTTTTTATTAAAATGTTCATTTAATATTTTTTTGATATAGTCAGGGTTAATAAATTCAGATGAAACAGTCTTTTTATTTAATAACAAGTCTTTAATATATTTTGCATTTTCACCTCTATACCACGACTCATCAGGAGCAGAGAACCCTTGCTTTTTCCTATTTATTATTTTTTCAGGAATAAACCCCATCATTGCCTGGCGCAGAACATTCTTTCCATCATTATATTCTTGATATGATTTCTTTTTTTTTCTAAAAGTATTTTCATCAATTTTTTTCATATTTTCCAAATTTGCAAGTTTATGCCTTATTGGTATTTTTTGAGCAAAATTAACTAAATCATTATCCATAAAAGGAAACCTTTCTTCTAAACCATTAGCCATTGCAAGTTTATCACCAACTAATAAAAGCCCCGGCAAAAAAGTTTTTATTTCAAAATACAAAGAATTTTGTATATGCTGCTCTGGAGTATCATATTTTAACTTATCATTAAACAGAAAAACTCTTTCAAATATTTTACGGGGTTCATTTACATCAGTATTATTAAATACATCTTTTTGAAACAATATTTTCTTATCATTATCAGGAACTAATCTCTGCCATGAATTATAGTAATCATTAAAAAATTCCTGCTGATTCAATGAGCGAAAGACCCGATAATATCGCCATGGATATCCTGCAAAAAGTTCATCTCCACCAGTACCTTGTAAAGCAACTTTTACAAATTTAGAAGCCAATCTACTAATATAATAATTGGGATAACTCATTCCTACACGCAAATCTTCAAGGTGCCATACAACTCTCGGTAAAGACCAACTTAAATCTCCTGCATTAATCACTTGTTCATAATGCTCTGTTTTAAAAAAATTAGCCATTAGTTCAGCATCTCTTCTCTCATCATAATTTGCTTCAACTCCAGTTACTTCAGACATATCAAAACCAGCAGTAAAAGTAGTAAGTCTTTTTACATGATTAGAAGCAATAGAAGCAATAGAACCACTATCCATTCCACCTGAAAGATAAGAACCAACAGGAACATCTGCAATCATCTGTCTTGCAACAGCTTGTTTCATTAATCTTTCTGTTTCTTCCTTCGCTTCCATAAAACTAATTGTTTCATCAGGATTTGAAAAATCATAATCCCACCATGACACATGCTTTACAATTGTTGTATTTTCATTAATTTTAACAGTATTTGCCGGTGGTAACATAATTACATCTTTAAAGAGAGTTTGAAATGTAAATTGATTTTGAAAAGTAAAATATTCATTCAAGGCGTAATTATTAAGTCTGATATTAAAATCAGAATGTTTCATGATTGCTTTTACCTCTGATGCAAAAACTATTTTTCTGCCATCAAACCAATAATACAAAGGTTTAATTCCAAATCTATCTCTACTTAAATATAATGTTTTTTCTTTATTATTATATGCACCTATAGCAAACATACCATTAAAGCGTTCAAATATCTCAGGTCCATACTCAGCAAGTCCTTCAACTATTACTTCCGTATCAGTTGTTGATATAAATTCATGTCCTTTTGCCTTTAATTCCTGTTTCAACTCCAAAAAATTATATATACAACCATTAAAAACCACAGTCCACTCACCATTTTGTGATGTCATTGGCTGAGTTCCTCTTGCAGAAACATCTAAAACAGCTAATCTTTTATGACCAAATCCAAGATTTTTACTAACAAAATATCCTTCTCCATCAGGACCACGATGCGCAATAGAGTTTGCCATATCTTTTATTAATTTTAAAGTTACGGGTTCCTGATTTAAATTAAATACCCCAACAATTCCACACATTATTTTATTTTCTCCACTAACTTATTTACAATAATCTCCTGCTGTTTAAAAGTTAGCTCATCAAATAAAGGAAGTGTTAAACAGTGTTCAAAGGCATAAGTACTATCCTTAAAATCTCCTTTTAATTCAACTAAAGAATGATTATTAAAAGCAGGATGCTGATGTAAAGCATAAGTTCCTATTTGAACTTCTATTCCTTCTTCTCTCATTTCGGTCATTATTCTATCTCTATCATTTACATAAATACAAAATGACTGTCTTGAATGTTTTCCATCTTTGGTTGTTTTAGGTATTACAATATTATGTTTTTTAAATAATTCAACATAATTATCTGCAAGTTTTAATCTTTTTTCCAATAAAGACTCTACATGTTTCATTTGAGCAAGTCCTATTGCAGACGAAACATTTGAAAGTTTATAATTTGTACCTATCTTATCAAAAATAATACCTTTTCTGTCTGCTGAATTATTAATTCCAAAATGTTTATATGAATACATCCACTTTGCCCATTCATCATTATCAGTAGTAATCATACCACCTTCACCTGTTGTAATAAACTTTCTTGGATGCAAACTAAACACTGAAATATCAGCAAATGTACCAACTTTTTTATTTTTATATTCTGCTCCAATAGAACAAGCTGCATCTTCTATAATATATAAACCATACTTTTCTTTTATTTTATTTAATCTTTCATAATCTAAAGGATTTCCAAAACCCGAAACAGGAATTATAGCTTTAGTTTTACTTGTAATTGCTTTTTCTAACTCATCATAATCAATGAGCATATCTTCTTTATTTGAATCCACAATAACCACTTTAGCTCCAACTATAGGAACAACTGATGCCGTTGCAGGATATGTATAATCTGGAACAATTACCTCATCTCCCTCTCCTATGCCTAAACATCTTAAAGCAACTTCCAATCCTGTTGTACATGATGTTACAGCAATGGCATGTTTAGAACCAATATAATCCTTAAATACTGATTCAAATTCTCTTGTAACTGGTCCTTCTGTTAAATAACGACTTTCAAGAACATCAACAACATTATCTTTAATTTCTTGATTAATAAATGGCCTAATTAGTGGTATTTTATCATTTACAACTGTTTTCTTTTTGTCAATACCTATTTCTATTCTCCAATCTATCAATTTCTGTAAACCTTCCCTCAAAGAGTATTTAAACTTAAAACCCAATTCCTTTTCTGCCTTTTGTCTAGAACCAATTCTATTTTTAACAAACTGCCTAGCATCATCTTCGCTATAAGGTTTATATTTAACCTTTAAATCAGAACCCTTCAAGTCTAAAATTGTATCACAAAGCTCTTTTATTGATGTTTGAACCTCTGTTCCTACATTATAAAACCCCATATCAACATCTGATTCTAGTGCAGCGATATTACATCTTGCAATATCTTCAACATAAATAAAATCATAAGCCTGAGAACCATCTCCATTAATAGTAGGAGCCTCATTTGCTTCAATTTTATTTAGCATGATTGGTACAACTCCAGTGTAGGCAGCATGTTGGTCTTGACCAGGTCCATAAACATTCATATATCTAAGCCCAATAATAGGAAGCTTATATCTATCATTATAAGCTGTTGCCATTGCCTCACCTGCAATTTTAGTTGCTCCATAAAAATTTGTATTATTGAATGGATGATTTTCTGTCATTGGTAACTCAACCGCATCTCCATAAACAGAAGCAGAAGATGAATATATTAATTTTTTCACTTTATTTTTAACACAAGCTTCCATAACATTAAATGTTCCTTCAATATTTACATGAAATGCTGTTCTTGGAAAGTCTTTGCAATGTAACAACCACATTGCAGCTAAATGAAAAACATAATCAACACCTTCCATTGCCTGATTTAAAACATCAATCTCTCTTACATCTCCCCCAAAAGGATAAATTGAACATCTTGAATCCTTTAACGACTCTTCAATGTTTTCCATCTTTCCTCTGCTGAAATTATCATATATTATTATTTCTTTTACATTTGTTTTTAATAATTCTTTAATAACAAAGCTACCAATAAAGCCAGCCCCACCAATAACTAATACTTTTGAATTTTCTAAATTCATAATCTAACTCCTTAAAGCTATATAAACAATATGTATTGTACAGTAATAAGTACTTTATTTCAATACATTTTCACAAATAAATTCAATTTCTTTATCATTCAAATAAGGATTCATAGGCAAACTTATGATTTCATTACTAATTGATTCAGCCACAGGAAAATCCCCCTTTTTATATTCAAGATGCTCAAAAGCTTCCTGTAAATGCAAAGGAATCGGATAATGAACAGCAGATGGAATACCATTTTCCTTTAATTTAACTTGCAATCCAGCTCTATTCTTTACTCTAATAGAATACTGTGCATAAGTTGACACATTAAACTCCTCAACAAACGGTAAAATAATAGGTTCCAATCCCCTCTCGGGAGGGGTGGCAAACTTGTGTTTGCTGGGGTGGGTAATACTTCCCTCAAATTTTTTATTATATTTCTCCGCTACTTGGTTTCTTAACTTAATATTTTCATCAAAATACCTAAGCTTAACTCTCAAAATTGCGGCCTGAATAGTATCCAATCTTCCACCTATACCAATAAATTTATGGTAATACCTCTTAGATTGTCCGTGCAATCTTAAACTTCTTATCTTTTGAGCTAAAACTTCATCATTAGTAAAAACAGCACCTCCGTCCCCAAAACAACCTAGTGGTTTTGCAGGAAAAAAACTAGTTGTAGCTAAATTTGATAAATTACAACTTTTTTTACCTTTATATTCTGCCCCAAAAGATTGCGCAGCATCTTCAATAACTATTAAATTATATTTCTGTGCAATTTTGTTAATTTTATCCATATCAGCGATTTGTCCAAACAAACTAACAGGAATAATTGCCTTTGTCTTAGATGTTATTTTTTCTTCAATTTTATTAGCATCAATGTTATATGTCTTTTCATCAATGTCAACAAAAACAGGTTTTGCCTTTAAAAACGCTATTGTTTCTGCTGTTGCAATAAATGTAAACGGTGTTGTTATAATTTCATCACCAGGTTGAATATCTATAGACATCATAGCTAAAATCAATGCATCTGTACCACTACTACAAGTAATAGCATACTTCGCCCCAGAAAATTCTTCAAGTTCCTTTTCAAGCAATGAAACATCATCACCCATAATATAATTTGACTTATTTAAAACATTTTGTATTGCATTATCAATATCATTTTTATGTAGTTGATAGTCCTTTTGTAAATTTGCAAAATCTATTTTCATTTTGTCCTTTAGCTAATTACCATTTGAAACATACAAATTATAAATAATTTGAAATCGTAGCAGTGCTACGATTCTACAGCACATTATCTTTTAATGATTATTTACTGTACAGACGTAGCACAGCTACGTCTCTTTTGCTACCCTTTTTATCCAATTGATATTCCCCAAATTCATCCTTAGCAAAACCATTTTTATCAAAAATCAATCTATTACCAGCTATTCCCACCCAACCAATTTGCTTTGCAGGAACCCCTACAATTAAAGCAAAATCAGGAACATCTTTATTTACTACAGTTCCAGCACCAACAAATGCATATTTACCTATAGTAACACCACACACAATAGTCACATTTGCTCCTATTGCTGCTCCTTTTTTTACCAATGTTTTTTTATATTCATCTTTTCTAACTATAAAAGACCTAGGATTTATTACATTAGTGAAAACCATTGATGGCCCTAAAAATACATCATCTTCGATCTCAACACCTTCATAAATTGAAATATTATTCTGAACTTTCACTCCACTACCAACTTTTACTCTTGGCCCAACAACACAATTCTGTCCAAATGAACAATTATCACCAATAATAGTACCATTCATAATATGATTAAAATGCCAGATTTTTGTATTTTTACCAATAACTACATTTTCATCTATGTAAGAAGATTCATGTATCATATTTTCTCCTTTAATAAAGGATGATAATCACCTTTTAAACCAATTGCCTTAGCATTTCTAATAGCAAACGCAATATCTATTGAATTTCGAGCATTAGAAAGTCCAAAACCATTACCTTTTAATATCTCTCTGTATGAATCAGTATGTAATTCAGTGAAACCACCACTAAATTCTAGCTCCTTCTCTCCTATAGTTATAGACCTAAATGTTCTTTGCCCCTTTTCTTTTATCTCTTTTGGTAACATATTGCTATCAACAGATAAAAACCATCTTACTCTCGCTCGTTTTAACTGTAAAAAACCAGAATTTGTATGAGGTTCGGCAAAATGAACTATATTTTTTTCAACTTTACCAAAAATATATGTAAGCATATCAAAAAAATGAATACCAATATTTGTAGCAACTCCACCTGATTTACTGTTATCACCTTTCCATGAAGTAAAATACCAATGCCCTCTACTTGTTATATATGTTAAATCAACATCATAAATTTTATCTTTTGGCCCGTTATCAACCATGTTTTTCAATTCAATAATTGACTTATGCAACCTTAGCTGAAAAATAGTATTAACATTTCCCTCACTTTCTTCTTCAATTTCCATTAAGGCATCAAGATTCCATGGATTTAAAACAATAGGTTTTTCACATATTGCATTACTACCACTTCTAAGCGCAAATCTAATATGAGCATCATGTAAATAATTTGGAGAACAAATTGAGACATAATCAATTTTATTTCCTTTTCTCCTTAATTTATCAAGATGCCTATCAAATCTTTCAAATTCAGTAAAAAAATCAGCATCAGGAAAATAACTATCTATAATACCAACACTATCACTTTTATCAAGAGCAGCAATTAATTGATTATTAGTATCTTTAATCGCCTTCATATGTCTTGGAGCAATATATCCAGCAGCCCCAATAAGTGCAAATTTCTTCATTACAACCTTCCATCAACTAAATCTTTATCCAAAAAACTTTTTATATCATAAACAACAGTATTTTTGTTTTTAAAATCATTAATATTCAATTTGTAAAATTCTTTATGAGCAACAGCAAGTACTATTCCATCATATTTTTTATTTTTAATATCATTAATATCTTTTAAATCAATATTATATTCATGTTTAACTTCATTACTGTCAGCCCATGGGTCATACACATCAATATTACAATTAAAATCCCTAAGCTCATTGTAAACATCTATAACTTTTGAATTCCTTATATCAGGACAATTTTCCTTAAAGGTTATACCCAAGAGTAATATATTAGAATCCTTGATTTGAGTACCTTTCTGTATCATCAGTTTTACAACTTTATTTGCAACAACCATGCCCATATTATCATTAATTCGTCTTCCTGATAAAATAACTTGAGGATTATAACCAACAGATTCGGCTTTATATGTTAAATAATAAGGGTCAACACCTATACAATGCCCTCCAACAAGCCCTGGTGTAAATGGCAAAAAATTCCATTTTGTTCCTGCTGCTTTTAAAACATCTATAGTATCTATGCCTATTTTGTCAAAAATAAGAGCTAATTCATTTACAAATGCAATATTTATATCTCTTTGAGAGTTTTCAATAACTTTTGCTGCTTCAGCAACTTTTATAGATGAGGCTTTGTGAGTTCCTGCTTTAATTATAGATTTATATATATTATCTATTTTATCTGCAATTTCAGGAGTAGAGCCTGATATTATCTTTTTTATAGTTGTTAGAGTATGTACTTTATCTCCAGGATTAATTCTTTCAGGGCTATAACCACAATAAAATCCGTCATTGAACTTTAAACCAGAACCATTTTCCAATAAAGGCACGCAAATTTCCTCTGTACACCCAGGGTAAACAGTTGATTCATATACAACAATATCTCCTTTTTTCAGAACTTTTGCAACTGTTTCCGTTGCTTTAATTACAGGAGTTAAATCAGGATTTTTATGAGCATCTATTGGTGTTGGAACAGTAACAATATAAAAATTACTATCCTTAATTTCACCTAAAGAAGTAGTACACACAAGAGTAGAATCACCTTTAATAACTTCCTTTAATTCTTCACTAGTAGTCTCAAGCGTTCTATCGATACAATTCATCAACTCATCAACACGCTCCTCATTAATATCAAAGCCAACAACTTTATTTTCTTTAGCAAATTCTACAGCTAATGGTAATCCAACATAACCAAGACCTATTACTGCAATTTTTATAGAACTATCTATTTTCATTTATTTCTCCCACATATAATAAATATATTCAGATTATACTACTTACTATAGTTTATTTCAAGGTTTTCAGTTTTGTTTAACATTAAAAAAATCCAAATACCAATCAATAAATTTATCAACACCTTCTTTAATTGTTGTTTCAGGCTTATATCCTAAATCCCTAACTAAATCATCTACATTTGCATAAGTAGCAACAACATCACCGGCTTGAAGTGGCATCATATTTTTTTTAGCAATTTTACCAATTTTCTCTTCAATGGCTGTAATAAAATCCATTAATTTTATAGGTGAATTGTTTCCTATGTTGTAAACTTTATAAGGAGCCTTTGAATCAGCAGGGTCAGTATTTTTACCACTCCATTCAGGATTACCCTTTGGAGGATTATCAATTACTCTTATAATTCCTTCTACGATATCATCAACATAAGTAAAATCCCTTACCATTTCTCCATTATTAAATACATTTATGGGTTTATCTTCAAGTATAGCTTTGGTAAATAAAAAAAGAGCCATATCTGGCCTACCCCATGGGCCATAAACTGTAAAAAATCTTAAACCTGTTGTTGGTAAATTAAAAAGATGACTATAAGAGTGAGCCATTAACTCATCAGATTTTTTAGTTGCAGCATAAAGACTAATTGGGTGGTCAATATTATCAGAAGTTGAAAACGGTAAACTCTCATTAGCTCCATAAACAGATGAACTTGAAGCATATACGAAATGTTTTATATTATTTTGTCTTGATGCTTCGAGTACATTTATATACCCAACAATGTTACTATCTATGTAGGCATAGGGATTAACAAGAGAGTACCTTACACCTGCCTGAGCAGCTAAATTGCAAACTTTATCAAATTTACTATTAGCAAATAATTCATTAATTTTTTCTCTATCTTCAAGTTTTAATTTCATAAAACTATAATTTGAATATTTCTTACTTTTAATTATTTGCCCATAAACAATATCATCTTTTTCAATTCCATGCTCTTTTAATCGTCCATATTTTACATTTATGTCAT
>JAMOQH010000168.1 GCA_027064085.1 bacterium
ATAAAGTTACAAAACTATGTAAGGAAAATTGTATTTTTAACAGTTGTAATTCTGCAAATAATGAAGTCTGCGACCCTGAAACAAGAGACTGCGTTGTTAAAGCTACTACACCTTGCACATCAAATAGTTGTACCAATGGTGCCCACTGTAATGAAACAACAGGATACTGCGTTGGTGGTTGTTCTGAAATAACATGTGAAACAGGAAAGGTTTGCAATCCTGAAAACCTTGAGTGTATAGATACATGTACTTTTAACTCCTGCGAAGGAGAAAAAGCCTGTAATATAAATACTGGCCTTTGTGAAAATTACATTAATTATCCTGAAGGTCCTTATGCTCCTACTTTTACAGGAAATTCTGATAATGAAGCAGAAACATTAGTTTATGAAGATTCATTAAAAGGAGAGATACTTGAAAATCTTTCATGGACAGATTCTGAAAACAAAAAAATCTCATTACTAAAATACTATAGCCTTAAAGTAAAATCGGGTGCTCCAAATATTATTATCCTTAATGAAACAAGTGGTGATTGTGAAAACTGTGAAGCAGAAGGAGATGCACTTGGACAGTTTTATAGAGATAATCTACTAGAAAATAATTTTCCAAGATATCAAATTATAAATTTACTCATTGACGATGATACTTTTGATGGAAATATGGAAAACCCAACTGCTTATGCAGCCTCATGGAAAGCCAAGTATCATCAAGATTTTCCATCAGTAGGAAATACAGATAGGACACTAGACCCTTATAACGATAGAGGTAAAATAACATTTAAAATATTTATAAATGCAGAAAACATGAAAATTTTAGATGTTCTATATGGCTCAAGTGCTAGTATAGAAACCTTTAAAGGTAAAATAAGAGAAGTTGAGAAAAAAATATTATGTAACAAGTTAAATTGTGAATCAATGGGTACATATTGTATATATAATTTCGATGCTCATACTGCAAAATGTAATTAAGGAATTTATATGCTAAAAATAGGAAATGGAATAGATATCCATAAGTTAATAGCTGGAAATGGTTTTTTACTTGGTGGGATAAAAATTGAAAGTAACTATTCTATTGAAGCTCATTCTGATGGTGATATTTTATATCATTCTATGAGTGATGCTCTTTTAGGTGCAGTTTCCATGGGGGATATCGGAGAACATTTCCCTGATAATAGTGATAAAACTAAAAATATGAACAGTGAAAATATTTTTTTATTTTGTTTGAAAGAAATACATAAAAAAGGATATCAAATAGCTAATATTGATAATACCATACTTCTTCAAAAACCTAAACTAAGGCCATATATTGCCAAAATAAAAGAGAATATAGCTAAAGCTTCTAATTTAAATATAGAACAAATATCTATTAAAGCTACAACAACAGAAAACTTGGGCTATATTGGTGAAAACAAGGGAATAATGGTTTATTCTACTGTCTTACTATATAAAAAAATCAATAAAATTTAGATTATATTTAAAGATAAGCTAAATTTTCAAGTGAAAAGCCATAGCTTTGAACGCAAGAGCTTAGACATTAAGGCTAAGCGACCTAAATAAGCTCAGGAATCATAGAAAACAACTCTTTTTTATCAAAATTTACAATTTTTCTATCTTTAAAAATAAATTTACCATCAACCAAAGACGCAACAAGGTCATTTTTGTTGGCAGAAAGTATCATATTATCAATAATATCAGCAATAGGATAATGATGTGTATCTAATTTTAAAATTATCATATCTGCTTTTTTACCAATTTCTAAAGTTCCTACTTCCTTATCAATGTGCAAAGATTTAGCTCCATTAATTGTTGCCATATTAAAAACATCTCTTGGGCTCAATGATGTAAATCCTTCATTTAAAGTATGCATATTATAAGTAAGTCTTGCCTGCTCAAATAAATTAAAATTATGATAAGCAACAACATCACTACCTAAAGAAACATTAATTCCCTCTTTCAACATAAGAGGAATTGGGGCAATACCCGAATTGAGTAACATATTACTACCTGGATTATGTACAACTGATGCCTTTGTCTTCTTGAGAATATTAATATCTTCATCACTCATATAAACACAATGAGCTAAAATATATTTATCATTTAAAACACCAAGTTCATCTAAATGTGCAATTGCATGTTTTCCATAGTGCTCCATCTCAAAATCAAGCTCTCCTTTGGTTTCTTGAGTATGTGTTTGCATTAAAACATCATATTTATCACTTATTTTAAGTGTTTCTGTAAACAATTCATTATCACATGTTAAATCAAATCTTGGAGTGAGAGCAAAATTAAGCCTTCCATTATCTTTTCTATGCCATTTCTTTATTAAAGCTATACTATCACTTAGAGCAACTTTTGTTAATTGTTGTAAGTTTTCGGGAGAATTAATGTTCATCATTGTTTTGCCAATAAATGCTCTTAAGCCTAACTTCTCCGCAACTTTAAAAGCTTCATCAGTATGATTTACAGATGTAAAATCAGCAAAAGTTGTTGTACCTGATTCAATCATTTCAGTGTATGCCAAAAGAGCTGAAATATTAGCTTTTCTAGAAGTCAATTTAGCTTCCCATGGTAAAATATGTGTATTTAGCCAATCGATAAGTGACTTTTTTACATTTTTACCACGATTTGCTACTTGATAACTATGAATATGGCTATCAATTAGCCCAGGCATAATTACATGATTAGAATAATCATAAAAGTCATAATCTTTAAATTCATTTTTAAAATTTGATGTTATTTCAATAATTTTATCATTTTCAATAACAATAAATGAATTTTCATAAACCTTGTCTGACGATGATATAATATAACTTGCCTTAAAAACTTTTTTACTCATAATAAGCCCTCTAAAAGTTAATTTTGGCATTATTTTAGTGTTAAATAATGCTAAGCATCTTAGCAAAAACAATAATATTTTTCAATAGCTATTTTAAAAAAAATAAAATATTGATTATTTTATATAAAATACTTATAATGCTTTAGTTTAGAGGAGTTTTATGAGAAGTATGACAGGTTATGCCAATAGAATGGTGAAAATTTCAAATCATAACTTGAACTTTGAATTAAAAACACTTAATGGTAGATTTTTGACCATAAACATATCTTTACCGGATGTGATATCCTCTCTTGAGCAAGAATTAACAACTAAAATTAATGAAAATATAAAAAGAGGAGCATTTCATCTAAAGATTTCATTATTTCAAAAAGAAGAAAATAAAAAAATATCTTATAATTATGAAACTATTGCGGAAAATATAAATACTATTCAAAATTTTGCAGGCTTAGCCTCACTTAATCAACTTAGTCTTTCTGATGTTTTATCTATTTTCAACCCTTTTAAAACAGAGAGCATTAAGTTGTTTTCAGATAATGATAATAAAAAAATACTAGATTCTTTTACAGAATTATTATCTGAATTAAATAAATATAGATTATATGAAGGTGAGCGTCTAAAAAAAGACTTAAGCTCAAGAAATGAAAAATTAAAAAAATTAACAGATAAATTAGAACAAGAGTTAATTAATTCCGAATCAAAAATTAAAGAAGCTCTTGATAATAAAATATCTAAACTATTTAAAAATACCGATATAGATAGAAATAGACTTTCTCAAGAGTTAATTTATTTAATAAATAAACATGATTTCTCTGAAGAAGTAATAAGATTAAAATCTCATATCAATTTATTTACTGAAACCTTAGCCATTAATGATAGCATAGGAAGAAAGTTAGATTTTATATTGCAAGAAATAAATAGAGAAGCAAATACTATTGCATCAAAATCAAGATTTAAAGAAATTACAACATTAGTTATAGAATTAAAAACAGAAATAGAAAAAATGAAAGAGCAGGTTCAAAATGTGGAATAATTTAGGTCAACTTATTATAATTACAGCTCCATCTGGAGCAGGTAAAACAACTTTAATTAGAAAATTACTTAAAGACAATAATTATAAATTATCTGTATCATACACAACTCGTTCTCCTAGAAAAGGAGAAATAAATGGAATTGATTATAACTTTATTAATGATAAAGAATTTTTACAAAAAAAAGACAGTAATTTCTTTGCAGAATGGGCGTTAGTTCATAATCATTATTATGGAACTTCAAAAGAAGATAGCTACAACTTAATAAAAACAGGTAAAACGGTTATTTTTGATGTGGATTATCAAGGAGCCTTAAACCTACAAAGAACTATGCCTGATGCTCTTTCAATATTTATTCTTCCTCCTTCTTTAGAGATACTAAAAAAAAGGCTTGTAAACAGAAAAACAGATTCACAAGAAGTTATAGATTTAAGAATTAAAAATGCACAAAAAGAAATTTATTATTCTAAACACTTTGATTATTTGTTAATTAATGATAAAATAGAAGCGGCTTTTATCTCTTTAAAAGATATAATTAGAGTTAATAAATTAAATATTTCTAAAAATAGTAAAGAGCTGGACCCATTTATAGATAAGTTTTTGAGAGGCTCATGGAAGTAGGAACAACATTTAACAATATAACCATACTTGAGAAAATTGCTGAGGGAGGTATGGGTGAAATATTTAGAGCATCTCAAAAAGTTTCAGAGTTATTTGAAAGAATTGTTGTTGTTAAAAACATAAAAGAAAATTATGTAAAAGATAAAATGTTTATTGAAATGTTTTTTCAAGAAGCCAAAATTACAGCTAAATTAATACATGAAAACATTGTTCAAATATATGATTTAAATAAATATCAAGAAGAATATTATATATTAATGGAATATATTGATGGTAAAGATTTGCTTCAAATAGGTAAAACATCTTTTATGAAAGGTAAAAGATTACCTATTGCAATGGTTGTTAAATTTATTGAACAAGCTTGTAATGGTTTAAAGTATGCACATGATTTTTCAGATCCGACAGGAAAGCCATATAATATTGTCCACAGAGATATTTCTTTACAAAATATCATGGTTACATTTTCAGGAATGGTTAAAATTCTAGATTTTGGAGTTATGCAAACAACAGAAGTTTCCAATCTTGAAATGATGACTAAAATACCTGGAAAAGTAAACTATATGGCACCTGAGTTAATTTTGGGTCATGATGCAGACCCAAGAAGTGATATTTTCAGCCTAGGAATAATAACATATCAACTTTTAACAGGTAAAAAACCATTTAGAGATAAAGACCTTGAAAAATTGATGGAAAAAATTGTTAATGAAGACCCAGTATATCCATCAAGATATGTAGAATTACCTGACCACCTTGAAGATATTATACTTAAAATGCTTGAAAAAGATCCAGATAAAAGATATCAGACAGCCTCAGAACTTCAAAAAGAATTAGAAGAACTCTTATTAGATAGTAAAATGCGTATCAACAGATATGATATTTCAGAGTACTTAGAAGATATTTTTGATATAGGATAACCAATATTTAAATCTCCAATAATTCAATAATTTTATTCATTGCAACAGTTGCCTTATCATTTAAAAAGACATCCACTATACTATTAGTATAAGATGAATTCTCAACATTGATTTCTATTATTTTTGCTCCATTATTTTTAGCAACATAAGGAATCATACTTGCAGGCATAATTTCACCGGTTGTTCCTATAAGTATGAATAAATCAGATTTTTTAGCATCATCATCTGCTTTTTTTAATGCAATTTCGGGGATTCCTTCACCAAAAAAAATAAAATCAGGTTTTAATAGACCATTACATTTTTTACACATAGGAGGCAATTTATTCAGTCCAATTTCTCTAAAATTATAAGAAGATTTACATTTTACACAAACTAGATTTTGACAAGTTCCATGATATTCATAAACCTCTTTACTTCCACTTTCTTGATGAAGGTTATCTATATTTTGAGTAATTATAGAATGAAGATATCCATTTTTTTCCATAATAGCAAGTCCTTTATGAGCATCATTATACTTTGCTTTTCCAAAAAAATCATAAAAAATCTCTTTTATTACCTTCCATGACTTTTGAGAGTTATTTAAAAAATAATTTATATCTAAAACTATAGGATCGTATTTACTCCACAATCCGTTAACTCCTCTAAAAGGAGGGATTCCACTCTCAACAGAAATTCCAGCTCCGGTAAAAGCTGTTATTTGTTTGGCATTTTTTATTAAACTAACAGCTTGTTGATAATTATTCATTTAGCCTCCATCTATTATTGAACAAATTAGTGTAATTTATTTATTTAGGAATGTCAAGGACAGCTTCAACCCATAAATGGTTTTACGCTGAATTTGCAGCCAAAGTCTGCAAATTAGAAATTTTAATCTGTGGAACAGTTTAAAAATTGTA
>JAMOQH010000169.1 GCA_027064085.1 bacterium
CTGTTAGCTTATAGGTGTAAGCTAGTAAGTTTCTTATTGGCGTTTCACTATTTGTACTAAAGCTTTTTGTTTTTTAAAAACTAGGCTCACTTTAAGCAAGGTGCTTACGATAGACACATAACGGTTGAAGATAGCCGATAAATTTCCGCTAGGGAATTTATTGGATACTCTGTTTTGTTAGCAATTTAGTCAAGTGATTTAACTCTCTCCCATTCTCTTTTTAAAATTAATTGAGATTGAGTTAAAATTTCTGCTTCAATTTCACTTCGATTTTTATCTTTAGTTCTTATATTTTGATATGCTTCTTCAAGAATTTCAATTAATTTTTTATGGTCATCTTCATTTGGATTAATCAATAAAGAAATTTTAATTTTGTGTTTTTGTAATTCATCAAGTGCTTTTGTTAAATCTTTTGAAGAATGAGGTTTTTCTGCCATATTATTTCCAATGATTGCCTGTGCATTATCAAACCACATACCTTCTAATTTAATGAAACCAAACAAATAATTAGTAATTTCATCTCTAAGGGTATTTATCCACTCTTGTCGACTTTTTGAATTAACAGAGGCTCGTAATTGTTTTTTAGTTACATAAATACTAATTAATGGGCTAATCACAACTGCTAACAATGCAGTTATCATTGGTACTATTTTTAAAATAAATTCAGTATCCATTTAATAATTCCTTTTTTTGCTAACGGTTGAGTACAAAAATATGTTACCTGCTTTTAAGTTTTGAAATGCTTAAATTGCTTTAAAGTTTCTAAACAAATCTAAGCTTTTTTCGGCGATGGGTAACATATTTTTGTTGCTACGATTTGTTATATCTTTTTGAAAGCACCGACAAGATAAAAAGTCAAGTCGGTGTAGAGAATATATGAAAAACGAGGAGAAAAAGACCAGCTTAGAAACGGAACTTAATGTTACCACCAATGTTTGTAAACTTAACATCGCCAAGTTCTCCACCCTCGTCAGCAGTTAAATCATAATCAGTAACAGTGTATTCAACACCAAGACTTAAATGTTCCCATATTTTATAGTCAATACCTGCACCATAACGAACACCACCACCTGTTACTGTATCGCTAGAACCATCATAGAAAGAATAATCCATAGAAGTACCATAGTAACCAACAATACCGAATACATCTAAGTCATCAATGAAAGTATATCCAAGATGAAGCTCACCGCCATAAGTTGACATATCGTTTGTTGTACCACTTGCAAACTCGAAGCTTTGATAACCATAGTTCACTGCACCACCAAATAGGAAGTTACCTGTTGACTCAAAATGACCGTGACCTCCGAAACCTACTTCATAACCTGTCGTGCTTGGACTTGTACTTGTATCTGCTTCTGTGCTATATACACCACCTTTGATAAAAGCATCTCCTGCCATAACTCCACTTGCTAATGCCATTGCTACTAATGTAGTACCTAAAAATTTTTTCATTGAAAACCTTTAAAATTTAAATTTACCTATTTAAGAAATAGGCATATTCAAATTTCCAGATAATGTGGCAACTTGGATATAACGACCGACTTGAACTACAAGTGTACCATTGAGGCAGAAGCAATTTGTTTATCTGGAATATAAATATTTTCATAATTATTTGAATTACTAGCGATAGGTACACTTGTTAGTTCCAAGGATTTGTTAGGATAAATACTGCTTAAATCTTCAATTATTCTTTTTGCTAAATAATATGCAAGATTTGGTGGTACCGCATTTCCTACCATTTTATAACCAGCACTTAAATTATTATAATAAAATTTATGACTATCTGGAAATGTTTGTATTCTTGCACATTCTCTAATACTTAATCTTCTATATAAATGTTCACTACCTTTTACAAATATTCTTTTATCTTTTTCCACAAACTCCATTTTTGGAGCTTGTGGATGTAGTGGTGCATGTCTTCCACCTGCTTGAATTGTAAATGATGGTTCATCCCAATTTCTTACTCTATTTCTTGACATAAACATTGATGAAAATCCACCTGTCATATATTCATGATTAGGGATATTACAATTATTACCATTCGTATAATTTTTATCTTTAGCTGATAAAACATTATCTTTTAAATCCCAAATTACATCTTTTAAAAATCTCTTTTTTGAAAAGCTTTTTGGGAATTTAAAATTCATATTTAAATCTTTTCTGTATCCAATAAAAAATATTCGTTTTCTATCTTGTGGCACTTTATAATCATGAGCATTTAAAAGTTTGAAAGATAAATTGTATCCACTATCAATAAAATGATTTTTAATATTTTCAAGTGCTTCGCTATGTCTATTAGCTAACATACCAGAAACATTTTCAGCTAAAAAAAATAAAGGTTTTTTATCTTTTAAAACTCTAATAAACTCAAAAAACAACTGCCCCCTATGGTCTTGTATACCCCTTGATTTACCTGCTTCACTCCAACTTTGACATGGCGGGCCACCAATTAGCCCTAAAGTTTCTGGGATTTCATCTGATGGAATTTTCGAAATACTTCTTCTGTCTAAAATTGTATTTGGAAAATTCTTTTCAAATGTTTCCCAAATTTCTTTATCATATTCATTTGCCCAAATAGTTTTAAAACCAGCTTTTTCAAAACCTAGGTCTAATCCACCTGCACCTGAAAATAAAGATATTATATTCATAAAATTAAACCTTAAAAGTTAATAGTTTTGCATCTATTAATTGAACTGGATTATTTGGATTTTTAATTATTATATCTTGAACTTCTATATTGTTATTATTTATATTTTCAATAGCTTTTTTATCTTCAGTAGGTAGAGATTCATATTTTTCTTTTTTCATTAAACATGCTAACTGAAAAATTTTTGTATCATCAAAGCTATAAATATAATTAAAAACTTTATTTGGATTATCAATATGCCACATACCTCTAATTCTTAAATCTGTAATACCTAATGGATCAACTTTTTTAACTTTTCCTAACTCTTTTGTTTGAGTAAACTCTACATCTTCTATTGTAGTTATTCCATCCGAAATGGTATTTTTAATTCTTTCATAAGTTTCTTTATCTGCACAAAAACAATCCCCATAAACTAACCATAATGATTTTAAAATTGAATTATCTACATAACCAATAGCATAAAGCATATCTTTTATAGTCCATTCTTCACATTCTCTACAAGCTTTAGTTATCATTGGACTATTAGCATAAAGTTTTGCTTTTGGATATGAACTATTTAATGCTATTGCACTATTTTTTGATTCTAATTTTTTAATCTCTATTGCATCACTATTTCTTATCATTAAATCAGGTGGATTATTTTTATTTCCTTGATAAGAATAAATTTTTGATAGTTTTTCTAATTTGACTTGTTCATTAGTTTCATTTGTAGTATTTGCAAAAATATCTTTAATATAAGTTTCTAATCCTTCACCCATATTATTTGCTCTATTATTACCTTGTGTCACATTAGTTATATTAACTTGATAATGATTTACTATATTTATAAATGCTTTAATTATGTTTGACATATTTTTATTCCTTAATGTTTAGATAACTCTCGTTTTAAGTTTTTGAAAGAGTTCTTTTTTACTGTTAAAATACTTTGAAATATATCTGGAAAATTTTTTTTATATTTATTTATTAATTTTTTAATACTTTTATCAAGTTCATCATCTAATTCAATTCGACCTTTTTTATCAAAAAAAGATATTAACATCGTTAAAAGTACTTTATTCTCTAATTCCTTTATATTTTGGATTAATGGTACTATTTTTTTTAAACTACTATTGATAAACTTTTTATCCAATGAAGCTGAGTTTTTTAGTATGTAAATTGTAGAAAAATAAAGTTTATTTTCATTATCATCAATATTATTTATTAATTTTTTTGTTTCATTTCTTAAAAAAGTACTTGAATAGCATAAGTCAATCATATTAAACATACTAATACTACTTAAAATATGTGGAACTTCCATATTTAGACTATCTTTAAAAATTTTATGAAAATTTTCTTTTAAATCAAGTGACATTAACATAGCAGTTTCAATAATATTTTCTTTAAAATTACTATCAGTCATCCAAGCATATTGAACTAATCTTCCCAAGTAAAATTTATTTAAATTTTTATCAAATTGATTGTCAAGCTTTTCAATACTTTTTTGTAATTTATTATATTCACTTTTTATAATTTTACCTTTTAGTCCAAAGTAAAAAAAGACTACTTCTTCCCATTGTTCAATAAAACTATATAATGAAAATAATTCATCAAACTTATCTTCTTCTATTAACTCTTCTTTATTTTCTTTGAAATAATTTGCAATAAAAAAATCTAAAAATGATTTATGTGAAAAATAAACTTCACTATTCTCTATTTTTAAAATACTAACTCTTTTGATATTTTCTATAAAATTTTCTTTATTTGTTATTACTGAAGAATGTTTTTTAGTAAATATATCTACAAATTTTATAAATTCATTATAGCTAATTTTTACCTTATTTTTTAGAAAAAATATTTCATATGATAAATTTGCAAAAAATTCTTTTTTAATTTTTGGTTCAAATAATTTATCAATTTCTGTACTAATTTCAAACTCTCCAAACATAATTCCAATATATTTATTATAAAGCTCTGTTATTGAAGCAGGTATTTCGTTATGTTTTTCAACTACTTCAATTAATAATCTTAAAGCCAAAGGATAAAAAGGTATTTGTCCTTCTAATTCAGAAATACTTTTTTCTAAATTATTAACTAAAATACTTTGTTTCTCAGCTATTTTTTTTATAAAATCTATTGCCTGTTTTGTTTCATATGGCATAAGTTCATAATGCACATATTCATCAAATTCTTCCAATATTGTAAAATTTGTTCTTGAAGAAAAAACAATTGTTATTTCTTTATTCTTTAGTATTACATAAGATTCTATTTTTTCTTTAATTAAAAGTCTACTATTTTTATCAATTTCATCTATTCCATCAATAATAATTGTTCTAATAGTGTTGTCTTTTGATGATGAATAAAATTCTTCTAATATAATTTCAATATTTTCAATATTATCTTTTATATCAATCGCCCTCAAGCTTACAGGAAAAGAAAAATCACTTTCCTCTCTAATTGAATTTATATTATTTTGTTTTAAAAATTTATTTATAAATTCTAAAATTATCTTAAATAATAATACAGACTTTCCAGAACCTGCTTCACCAGTTAAAATTATTTTTTGATATTTTTTTTCAGTAATTAACTCTAAAAATGATTGAAAATTCTCTCTATGACCAAATAGTTGTTCACTTATTAGTTTTAAATCATTTTTTGAATTTTGCTGAACGAGTAACTCCTTTTTTGTTTTATTAAATCTTTTTATGTAAGGTTCTATAAAATATTTTAATTTTTTATCTTCAACTAAAAACTTTTCTATTTTTTCAACTCTATTTTTGAAAAATAGTTGTAAATCTTCATTAAAATAAAATTCTGGATAATGTTCTTCAAATAATTTTATTAAATCTTCAATAGCAAAATAATCCACATTATTCTTATAATTAACAAGTAATGGATCAAGTATTTTTCTTTTAGCCCCATCAGATATTGTTCCAGTATTTACTATATATACTTTTGATATAGTAACTTCTTCATGAATGTCTTGTAATTGAGCTTTTGTCATAAAAGCTTGTTGAACTTGAGTTGATATTTCAGCAGTTTTACTAACTGCAGAACCAGATAATTTTTCAACTGCTTTTACAACGAAAGCTATATGTTCATAATTACCAAAATTATCTTTCGTTCTAACAACAATATCTTTTCCTTTTTCTTCTGCACCCTGTAATATTTCAATATAAGAATTAGGATATATTATTTCTAATAGTTTTTTTAACTCATAATGAAATTTATTCTCTTTACCAATGTAAGACTTTATTATATCTCTTTTTGTACTATAAAGTAAATCTTTAGCTTTTAATTGAAAATCTTTTAACATTTATTATTCCTAATTTTATTATATATTGTACTAAACAAATTTAATAAACTTACTTAAGTAAATATAACTACTTATCCTAACTATTAGTTAATCAACATTTTAGCACCAACCACATTAATCCATCATAAATAATTCTAATGCTAAAATGTTGTTTCTACGCCTTGTTATATGAACGAATGTAGGC
>JAMOQH010000170.1 GCA_027064085.1 bacterium
AAGTGGAATTTTGAATTTGATTTAAGTAAGTTAATAGAACAACCATTTGATAATGCAATAAATTATATAGCTAAATTTGATATTTATAAAATAATGTTAAATGAAAAGAGTTTAAAAGACTTAAAAACGATAGATAATTTATTGAGTAATATTTTAGCAACAGATAATAAAGAAATTAATCAAGAAAATTTGGATAAAATAATATTAAAAATAAAGCAGATATTATCAGGTTATGACAAAGAAAAAGAATTAATAATGCTTGATAAAATCAATAAATTCATCAAATTAATATCAAGTGATAAAATAAATGTTAAAGATGCATTACAAACATTAAATAAGGAGGATAAAATGGGTGGAATGATGAGATTACTTAACGAAATTGAAGAAAGAGGAGAGAAAAAAGGTATAGAAAAGGGTATAGAAAAGGGTATAGAAAAAGGTATAGAAAAGAAAGCAATAGAAACAGCAATTGAAATGTTAAAAGATGGTGCTGAAATTGCGTTTGTGCAAAAATATACCAAATTATCCATAGAAAAAATCAAAGAATTACAAAAAGAGTTAAATATAGAAAACAATTAATATTATATCTTAAACCTTACCTTGTTTTAAATTACGAATTGCGAATACACAAACAGCCCACTTGTAATAATAGAAAAATATTGTATAATATAATTACTATATATTATGGAGCCTGAATGAAAAAATTATTTAATGAAGAAACAGAAAAAAAAGATGAATTTCAAGCTATGATAGATTTATATCTTAAAGCAAAATCAGCATATTATGAGGGTAAAGACATAATGACAGATGCTGAATTTGATGAATTAGAAAATAAAATAAAAGAAGTTGACCCAAATAATAAAGTCCTTTCAATTGTAGGATATTCCACCAAAAGATTTGAATACAGTCATATTACCCCAATGTTGTCTTTGGAAAAGATACAGGTAAATGATGAACTAAATTCTGAATTTGAGGAAATAATCAAATGGTGTTCTAAAACCTTAACTAAAGAACCATTTATAATACAACCTAAATACGATGGCAATTCTCTTTCTGCTCAATATAAAGATGGCAAACTCATTAGAGTTTTAACAAGAGGAGATGGTAAGAAAGGTTTTGAAGTAACTGATAAAATATCAAAAATAATTCCAAATAAAGTTAAATTTAAGGGGAGTTTTGAAATCCGTGGGGAATGTTTAATAAATGTTAACGACTTTGAAATAATAAATAAAAACAATAAATTTAAAAATGAAAGAAACTTTGTTGCGGGTGTATTAAGCGATACAAAAAACAATAAGAATAGTGATAAATTAAAATTTGTAACATTTAGCATTACTAATCAATATGCTGAAAACTATAGTGATTTATTAAAAGAGCTAGAAAGTAAAGGATTTGAAATTTCTGATTATTGGTTTAGTGATTTTAAAACTATAGAAGATATTAAAAAATTTTATCATAAAATGAGCGAATACAGAAAAACCTCAAAATATAGACTCGATGGTTTTGTTATTAAAGTTAATGATTATTCAACAAGAGAAAAGTTAGGTTTTAATAAACATCATCCTCTTTCTGAAATCGCTATTAAATTTCCTGCCCAAAAAGGAATTACTCAAATACTAGATATAGAATGGACTATGTCTTCACAAGGAGAATTAGTTCCTACTGCAATTTTGGAGCCAGTTTATCTAGATGGTTCTACTGTTTCGAGAGCATATTTAGCAAACTTAAAAAATGCTTATAATAATGATTATTTACCCTCTGCAACTATTCAAGTAGAAAAAAAGGGAGATATTATCCCTCAAATTACTAAATTAATAAAACATTCCACTACAAGTAATAAAGAAAGCTTAAAACCAACAGAATGTCCTTTTTGTAAAAGTGAATTAGAATATACAGAAGATTTAACACATATTTACTGCTCCAATAAAAAATGCCCCGAAATGATGATAAAAAAATTCTACAAAGGAATACAAATATTAAAACTTAGAAATATAGGCCCTTCAATGGTTAGAAAACTCTATGAAGCAGGAGTTGAAAATGTACTAGAATTATTTAATAAAAATTTAACTCCACAAAAATTAATAGAAAATGGAGATTTTAAAGAAGGAAGAGCCTTAGAAAGAGTTTTTGAATCTATTAATTCTATTAAAAGCATAGAATACAGTGATTTATTAAGAATAGAACAAATTGATGGAATTGGCTCAACTATTTCAAAAATGATAACTAAGTATTATTTAGGTGCACAATACAGCTTTTCTGGATTTGATAAAAGCATTATTAAAGAATTAACAACAAATAAAGATAAGTATTTTATTGCTCTCCCTAAAAAATGGACAGATACAACAAATATAGAAATTACATATCCAAATTATGAAAATGAAGAAGAAAAAACCAAAGTAATATTAACAGGAAGCCCTAAAGAAGCAGGCTATCCAACTAAAAAGTACTTTCTAGATAGATTTACTCATTTAGAAGAAACAAAATCTTTTAAAGATGCAAAAATACTTATCACTGGAGATAAAAACTCAACAAGTTCTAAAATGAAAAAAGCTATAAAAAATGGATTGGAAATTAAAACTTATGATGAATTTTAGATTTTGGAGTAAAATGAAGATATTTTTATTTATTTTAATTATTATAGTTTCAAATTTTGCAATTTCTTGTGGCGATGTAGAAACTACAACCGAAAATATAGATAAATGCGAAAACTTCAATTGTTATAATAATTCTAGTTGTAAAGTTATAGATGATAATGCAACTTGTATATGTAATAATGGATATGAATTTTCTCCCTCTCAACACTCTTGTGTAAAAAAGGAAATTTCTTTATGTGATATTAACCCATGTACAGAAGAACACAAAACAATATGCTCTATAGTTGAAACAGGTGAAACAGCTCATGCTGAATGTAGTTGTGATGCTGATTTTATATTAAATGAAGAAGATAAATGTGTTTGTAAAACGGGCTATATCTTGGAGAATAACAGCTGTAAAAAAATACCAGAAAATAAGCCCATAAAAATAAGATTTACCTCTGCAAATTTAACTAGTGGTAATAATCAAGCTTATGAAGAAGAAGGAATAAGAATACTTAAAGCACTTAAATCAGATATAATAATGATTCAAGAATTTAACTTTGGAAGTAACACAAAAAATGATATAAAAAACTTTGTAAAAAATACTTTTGGCACAGAATACCAGTATTTTAGAGGAACCCCAACAGGAAACGGAGATATACCAAACGGAATAATCAGCAAATATCCGATTATAAAAACCGGTGAAATTACAGACCCAAGAGTTACAGACAGAAAAATAGATTATGTGGAAATAAAAGTTAATGATAAAATTAACCTAATGGTATTTTCAGTCCACCTAAAAGGTCAAGAAGATGATTCTCAAATTACAGCAGCACAATTAATAACACAAAAAATATCAGAACATAAAAAAACACACACAGGTTATTACTATATTGTAGGTGGAGATTTTAATGGTGAAGCTAGTGTAGGCAATGAAGGTTTTGGCAAATTTAACAATAAGGAAATAATGCAAATAAATTTCCCCTACCCTAAATCCGAATACGGAAATGATGGGAATACCAACAGAACAAGAACTGCAAAACTTGATTTTATTTTAGCTGATACCAACTTGTATCAATATCAAATATCAACAGATTACTGTATATCTAACTTAAATTGTAAAAAATATGAAAATGGTTTGGTTTTTGATTCCAGAAACTACAGCAGAAATGACCTTGATACATATTTTACAGAAGTTCAACCAAATGATTGTGATGCCAAAAATATGCAACATTTGGCTGTTGTAAAGGATTTCCTTATTACCAAAGAACAAGAAGTAAAAAAAGCAGTATTAACAGAAGAAGAATTCAATTCAATATTTAAAAACCCTATTGCAACTAATAAATCAACAGCCTGTCCCGGCTATAATTTTTATAATTATACAGATTTTATAAATGCCACAAAAGAATACCCTCTGTTTGGCAATGAAGGTACAGAAGAAATCAAAAAAAGGGAAATAGCTGCATTTTTAGCAAACATTTCACATGAAACAACAGGTGGTTGGAGTGGTGCTCCTGGAGGTGAAAACGGCAGATATTTATGGGGTCTTTGCTGGATAGATGAAATAGGCTGTGAAGATGGTAGTTGCACTCAATATTGTCAGGAAAACAATGAAACATATCCATGTGCAAATGGTAAAACATATCACGGAAGGGGACCTATTCAATTAACTTGGAACTATAACTATGGAGCCATGGGTGAGCATATAGGAGTTGATTTATTAAATCATCCTGAAATAGTTTCCACTAATGCTACAATATCATTTAAAACGGCATTGTGGTTCTGGATGACTCCCCAAAGCCCTAAACCATCAGCTCATGATGTTATGATTGGTCATTGGACTCCAAACAGTGATGATTTAGATAAAAATAGACTATCAGGTTTTGGAATGACTGTTAATATTATTAATGGTGGAGCAGAGTGTGGAAAAATAAATGATTCAAGGGTAAATGATAGAGTTAATCACTTTAAATACTTTTGCGAACTCCTTAATACAACAACTGAAGATAATTTATACTGTGATCAAATGCAACACTATAAAAAATAACTAAATTTAAACTTAATTTAAGGTTAAATTTCAAAAAATTAGACATTAGGCTAAATTTTCTATTGAAAATACGCAACTAATACATATAATATGAAGTCTTTTAATTTTTATAGGAGAAATAATGAGATACTTATTACTAATGATTTTAACCATATTTTTGGTAACATCATGTCAACCACAAAGCAACAATACCAACAGTGAAACAAAAAAAGTAGAAAAGAAAACCGAAAAAAAAGTAGAAAAGAAAACCGAAACACCTAAGAAAGAAGTTTATAAGGCTAAGCCAGGTATCATTACAGATGAAACAATTATGGCCGAATTTAATGGCAAAAAAATCTTGTTTAAAGAAATTAAAAAGAACTATTCTAAAGAATTAAAAGAAGCAAAAAATAAAGCTCTTAAAGAAGATTATGATAAAACTAGTTTAAAGGTTAATAAATTTGCAATTGAAAAATTATTAACAGAAGAAGCTAAAAAACAGGGCTTAAGAAATCACAAAGAACTTCTTGACAAAATTACTTCAAATATTCCCAAACCATCTAAAAAAGAAATAGATGACATGAAAACAAAGTATGCAAAACAATTTGCAGCCAAAAAAATGAAACCGGAAGAAATAACCAAACTGGTTACTGATTACATCATGAATCAAAAGAAAAGTGATGCAGCTTATAAATATTTAGAAAAAATTAAAAAAGAAAAAGGATTTAAAATTTCCCTTCCTCATCCTAATATCCCTACTTTAAATATAGCAATAACAGATAATGATCCTTTTGAAGGCCCAAAAGATTCAAAATATGTAATTGTTGAATTTTCAGACTTTCAATGTCCTTACTGCTCTAGAATTGCTCCCATTATCTCAGGAATAAAGAAAACACATAAAGATGTAAAAGTTGTATTTAAAAACTTTCCTCTATCTTTTCATAAAATGGCTAAAAAAGCAGCTTATGCAACATACTGTGCAAATGCTCAAGGTAAATTTTGGAAATTACATGACAAAATCTTTGCAAATCAAAAAGATTTAAATGATATCAATCTTGAAAAATGGGTGGCGGAACTTAAAATTGATATGAATAAATATAAGGCATGTGTAAATTCCCAAGAAACTAAAAAAGCTGTTGAAAATAGTATAAAAGAAGGAATTAAGCTTGGAGTAAAAGGAACTCCTTCTATATTTTTAAATGGCACACAAATAAATGTAACAACCCCAGATTTAATGAATGAAGCAATTCAAACAGAAAAAGATAAAGTTGTTGGAAAATTAACAAATGATACCGTTATTGCAATAATAGGTGGTAAACAACTAAAATGGAGTGATTTTTTAGCAGAGAATAGAAATTTTGACACCTTAAATAAATCAAATAACATGAAAAGAAATTATGAATTATATGCAAAACTCTTATCAAAAGAATTATCAAAACAAATTCTTGAATTAGCCTCAAAAGAAACCGGTTTAAAATCAATAGATGAATATATTAAAAAAATTATTGATAAAATTAAAGACCCCGAAGAAAAAGAATTGAAAGCTTTATACGAAAAATTAAAACCAAGACTTCAAGGTAAAAAATATGATGAAATTAAAGCTCAGTTAATTAAATACAGTAAACAAATAAAAGGCCAACAAGCTGTTCAAGAAAAAATGAAAGAATTATCAGATAAATACAAAGTAAAGGTAACTATGCCTTTACCTGTACTACCAAAATTTAATATAAACATAAAAGAAGCAGCAATTATGGGTAAAAAAGATGCCAAATATACTCTTGTTGAATTTTCTGATTTCCAATGTCCTTATTGTGCAAAAGCAGCAAAATTCACAGAAGAAATATTAAAAAAATATCCAAGCAAAGTTAAAGTTGTATTTAAGCATTTTCCTCTTCCTTTTCATAAAAATGCTAAACAAGCATCAATTGCAGGAGAATGTAGCCGTATTCAAGGAAAATTTAGAGAATTTTATAATAAAGCATTTGAAAATCAAGATAAACTTACAGAAGAAAATTTTATCAAATGGGCAAAAGAACTTAAATTAGATACTGAAAAATTTAAGAAATGCTTAAAAGACCCTGCAACAGCAAATAAAATTGACAAAGACTTAGAAGAGGGTCAGGAATTAGGAATTCAGGGAACTCCAACTCTATTTTTAGATGGAACAGCTTATAATTCCGGTCATGATATTAAAAGCTTTTCTAAATTTATAAAATAATTTTCAATTTCTTGCATAAAATCAGACTTTTCTTTTCCTAAGTTCCTTTTAATTCTCTCTAAATCATCAATTGACAAATCTTTTTGTATTGGATGCCAAGAGAATTTTTTGTATTCATCATATAAATGAGGATTACTGTCAATAAGTAAATAAATTTGACATTTTTTTTATTTAAGGTAATATGTAGTCTTACTGACTATAAAATAGATAATTACTACAGAACGGCCTTAGGTATAGGAATAAATGAAATTTTCTTTAATACTCTAGCTTTTACTTTAGAGATTTATCAAGTACTTCACTTTAATAATAATACCAGCCATGTTGATTCAGTACGAATAAACAAAAATATATATACTTATCCGGGAATCAGCCTATATTTAGGTATTGTATTTTAGAGGAAATATGAAAAAATTAATTTTAATTATTTATGTACTGTTGTCTTTAAGTTTACTCTCAAATGATAATAAAAACGATTTTGAAATAGGTGTAACTTTTGGAGTCTTTACATCTAGTGGTTTTTTACTTAAATATAATTTAAGTGATGATATTTCAACTAAAGTATCAGGTTTTTTAATTACGACTGGTGAAAATTATATTTGCTATACTCAGTTTATAAAAACAATAGAAGGAATTAGAAAATATGAACCAAAAGAATATAATGGAGATGGTTGTGCAACTCAATATAATTACTGTGTTGAAGATAAATGTAGTAAATATGATTGTGGAAACTTAAAATGTATTGCAATTGAATCTAATTTTCATGGAGTAAGAGTTAAGCTTACTTGTGACTGTGGTAAAGATAAGTATTATAACCCATTTCATATTTTTAAAAATAAAACCTAGGGTTTATTTTTCCGTGTAAAACCAACTTGTAGGGGCGAGTCTGTTCGCCCTAAAGGTGGGTTGAAACGGCCCTTAGTCTCTTTTTTTCCATTCTTTTTTCTTATAAGGTTTTTTATCATAAGTTTTTTTCTTTTCTTCATGTTCATGGTCAAAAGTACCATCTTCTCTTGGAATAAGTGCTTTCATAGATAATGAAATCTTGCCACCACGCTCATCAACTCTTTTTACTTTAACTTTAACGATATCACCAACTTTCATAAATTCACTAATATCTTTTACATGCTTATGAGCAACTTCTGAAATATGAAGTAAACCAATTTTCTTAGGTAACACCTCTACTAAAGCACCAAAATCTTTTAATTCGGTAACTTTACCATCATAAACGACTCCAACTTCAACATCAATAATTGACATTTCAATTAAGTACTTTGCTCTATCCATTGCTTTTTGATCTGAAGTATAAACTGTTACAAATCCAGCTTCATCATCAATATTAACCTCAACACCTGTTTCATCGGTAATTGCTCTAATATTTTTTCCACCAGGCCCTATTAATACACCAACTTTTTTAGAAGGAATAGGGATTTGAAGAGTTTTAGGAGCATACTTAGACATTTCATCACTTACTGTAGTAATTTCTTTAGCCATTTCACCTAAAATATGTAATCTACCCACTTTAGCTTGGTCTAATGCTTTAGACATAACTTCTTCTGGTAAACCTTCTATTTTAATATCCATTTGAAGTGCAGTAATACCATCTGCTGTACCAACAACTTTAAAGTCCATATCACCTAAATGATCTTCATCACCTAATATATCAGTTAAAATATGATAACCCTCACCTTCTTTAATAAGCCCCATTGCAATACCAGCAACTGGCTTTTTAATAGGAACTCCAGCATTCATAAGAGCCATAGAAGAGCCACAAACTGTTGCCATAGATGAAGAACCATTTGATTCTAAAATTTCAGAAACAATTCTTATTGTATAAGGAAAATCTTCTTCAGATGGTAAAACATGCTTAACTCCTCTAAGTGCTAGATTACCATGTCCAATTTCCCTACGGCCAGGGCCTCTAAGAAATCTTGCTTCGCCAACTGAAAATGGAGGAAAGTTATAATGTAACATAAATTTATGATAGATTTCCCCATCTATAGTTTCATCACGCTTAGCATCTCTAATAGAACCTAAAGTAACAGATACTAATGCCTGAGTTTCACCACGAGTAAATAATGATGTACCATGAACTCTTGGTAATAAACCGGTTTCACAAGTAATAGGTCTTACTGTTAATAAATCTCTTCCATCGATTCTAAGACCATCATTAGCAATTCTACCTCTTATTAAATCTCTTTTAACATTACTAACACCAATACTAACTTCATCAGAAAAGTTATCTTCAGGATATTTTTCTGCAAAATAAGTTTTTGCATCTTTTTTGATAACATCATAAGTATCGTATCTTTCCATTTTATCTTTTATTAAAGTTGCAGAAATTAAAACCTCTTTAACATGAGCTTCTACTTCTTTAATTACTTCTTCGTTGTATTCAGGAACAATAAATTCCTCCATTTTTTCAACTTTAAGTTCTTCCATCATATCTAATTGAAGTTGACACGCAGGCTTTAATGCTTCTTGAGCAAATCTTAAAGCACCAACAATAATTTCTTCACTTACTTCCTTTGCTTCACCTTCAACCATAACTATAGCGTCCATAGATGCAGCAACAGAAATATCTATTTCTGACTCTTCAAATTCTGCTAAAGTTGGGTTAAGAAGATATTCGCCATTAATATAACCAATTTTAGCACCAGCAATAGGCCCTAAAAAAGGTATTTTAGAAACACTAAGAGCTGCTGATGCCCCTATCATTGCTAAAGACTCATAAATATTTTCTTCTCCAACAGATAATATAGTGATGATAACATGAGTATCATAAGTATATCCTTCTGGAAACAAAGGCCTTAAAGGTCTATCTGTTAATCTTGCTATTAAAAGATCACTCTCTGGTGGTCTAGATTCTCTTTTTAAATATCCTCCTGGTATTTTACCAACAGCATACATTTTTGATTGAACATCCACTGTTAATGGCATAAAATCACCAAGTTTTGGTTCTTTTCCTGTTGCAACTGTTACTAATAAAACGGTATCACCTTGACTAATAACAACTGAACCAGCTGCTTGCTTTGCAAGCTTTCCTGTTTCAATGGATAGTTTTCCTTTTCCAAACTCCATTTCTTTTTTTAAATACATATCTTTCCTCTAAAAACGATGATGCATTATACTATATAATGATATTACAAGTCAAACGATAGCACTAGTTTTATTTGATTTTATTTATTTTTTCCTTTTCATACCCAGCCTTAAAGGCTGTTTATTACAAGGAAAATTTAGTCTAATCGTCTAAATTTTGGCGTTCAGCCATTGAAGC
Organism: bacterium; assembly: GCA_027064085.1. Taxonomy (GTDB): domain Bacteria; phylum UBP6; class JAFGXH01; order JAFGXH01; family JAFGXH01; genus JAMOQH01. The sequence continues at coordinate 10,095 of JAMOQH010000170.1, forward strand.
ACTGCAATGCAGCGCCCCTACAATGTCTTTACTTTTTTCTGTATCCAGTATAGCCTTTTCTATTTGGTTCGTCATCACAATATCCCCATGTTCCAGTAATCTGTGAAAAGTCTTTATTAAAATTTATTCTAAATTTACCAATATAGTTTCTTCCATATAAATCTTTTTTACATTTTCTTTTAGATGAATTTTCAGCCCATACTCCTTCTATAGTATGGTCATCAATGAGCTTTCCTCTAATTTCTCCACCATACTTACTATACCAGCCTGCAATAATATCTCCATATCTATAAATATGTAACTCTCCAAGACTTTTACTTTTCCAAACACCTGTAACATCTTTTGTATTATTGTTTTGAGGGAAAATTATAACTTCAACTCTTCTGTTTTTTTGTCTTCCCTCTTTTGTAGCATTTGTTGACACCGGGTTTGACTCTCCATAAGCTTCTATTTTGATTTTTTCAATATCAATTTTATTTTCAATAAAAAATCTCTTTACAGATTCGGCTCTTCTTTTTGAAAGTAGCATATTTCTTTTATAGCTTCCAATATTATCAGTATGTCCTTCAATAACTATATTTCCATTTGTTTCAAGTATTTTTTTTGCAACTTTTAATAAATCGGTTTTATCTTTATTTAATTTTGCTTCACCTGTCTCAAACAAAACGGAGCCTTTTAATTGAAAATTTATAGTTGAGCCTATTGCACCAATAGCATCAATATCTGCACCTGGCCACTTCCCGGAAGGCTCACTATTTAAGTCTACAAGCTTTACATATCTAAATACATCAGTCTTTTTTACAAATTTAGATATATCTATTTGGGTAATTCCACCACCAAATTTACCAACACTAATCCATTTCTTTCCATTTTTAGATATAAATATATCCATAGATTCATGAGTTCCAACTTCAAATATAAATAAGTCATATCCATAGATATCATATAAAACATTATCTGTAAATTTTACAATTAACTCTCCACCATTACCCAGTGTTGCAAAATTACTATCTTTATCTTTATTATAATCAGGTATTCCCAAAGTTTCTTCAGGATTGCTATCTTTTGGATTCGAAGCAGGACTTCCTTTTCTAAAATCAATTACTTTATCAGCAAATGAAATATCTCCAAATGGAAAAAATATTCTTTTCCCATGTCCATCAGGATAAGTTCTTCCAATATTAGAGTTTTTAATATTTTTGGCAAAAATAGATATAGATACAAATAAACATAGAAACAACAAATAACTTAAGCTTATTCTAAACTTCATTTTCATAAAAAAATCCTTATAATCAATTAATTAAGCTACGACGGTAACATAAATAAAGGAAGTTTTCAAATATATTGTGAAACATGTAGAAATTTTTATATATTATTTACACTTTAAATATTTACTATATTCTGCTATAGTCTTAAGACTTAAGTTTAAGAGGGAAATATGAAAAAAAAAATTTTATTATCAATTACACTAATAACACTGACTACATTAATTATAGCTACCTATAAATCATATAAGTATTTTATAGGAGAAACAATATATTCTTATTATGAAAATGGTAAAATATATTCTGAATCAAATTATAAACATGAAGCACTAAACGGTACTCAAAAACAATATTTTAAGAATGGAAAACTTCAAATCTTAAGGATATATAAAAATGATAAAAAAAATGGAATAGAAAAGTTCTTTTATGAAAATGGAAAACTTATGATGGAAACTCCATATAATAATGATAAAAAAGAAGGAGTACAAAAAAATTATTATGAAAATGGTAAAAAAGAATTAGAAAATCCATATAAAAATGATAAATTAGAAGGAATAGTAAAATACTACTATAAAAATGGTAAAATTGCTTTAAAAATCCCATATAAAAATGGTAAAAAGAATGGTATTGAAATTTCTTACTCAGACAAGAAAGAAGGAAGTCCTAGGCTTGAAACTCCATATAAAGACAACAAAAGAGAGGGAATACAGAAATATTATATAAATAATCATGTTTATAAAGAAGTTCCATATAAAGATGGTAAAAAAAATGGTATTGAAAAAAATTATGATAAAAATGGTAAAATAATAATGGAAATCAAATATAAAAATGGTAAAGTACTAAATGAATAAATTGCACGAAATAGTTATATTTTTAGTATCTCTCAACAAATTTTCAGTCCATAAGGCTTTATAACTCTATTTAGCTCCTTTTTTCCCTGAAAGTATGATAAAAGTACTCCAAAATTTGTAAAACTTACTCTTGAATCAACTAAGTCTTCAATTCTTGATTTAATAACTTGGTTATCAAGCATACAACCACCACAATGAATTATTAATTTGTATTCTTTAAGTTTTTCATAATCTGCAAAAACTCTTCCAAAGTAATGGTCTATTTCTATACTACCATTTCCAAAAATTTCATTTATTTTATTTGGAATTTGAATAGTTCCAATATCTTCGGCTTTTCTGTCATGATTACAACCTTCCGCAATCATAATTTTATCACCTCTTTTAAGGTTTTCAAATGCTTTTATCCCATCAACAAATAATTTCAACTCTCCATTACTTAAAAAATTAATCATTACTATAGAAAATGTGGTTATTTCTATATCAAGATATTTTGTCCATTTAGCAATAACATCCATTGCCTGGCTATCAGTAATGAGAAGTTGTAATTTGTTATCCCTTTTTAAATATTTAATAAAATTCATAAACCTTAACCTTTCAGCTTCTTGAATTTCAATAACTTGAGACCTTGCTTTAATTAAATCCATTCTATAGGCAAAAGTTGGAATATATTTTCTTACTAAATATTCTTCAATCATCATTTGAGGCCTTAAAAACCTACCGTTAGGAGTTTCTTCATCCATAGGAATATTTAAAAAAACAACTCTGTCTTTTTCTAGTGGAGGCAACAACTCTGTATCTTTAAATTTAACTTTTGAATTTTTTATTAAAAACTCAACTAGAACCATATAATTTTCCTTTTTTGAGAGATTTATATCTATCTTTTTACATTTGTATTCTGATAAAACCTCAAAATTAAATAGTTTTTTATTTCTTGTATTTTCAAATTTATTTACAACTATAAAAAGTTCTTTTTTTCTTTTTTGAGCTAGTTCTATTATTTCTTTTTCTGAATTATAATCTCCAAAATTATAGGCGTTGTTACTTTCATTAATAACTAGTAATACGATATCAGACCTTTTTAATGTATCAAAAGCCTTTTTCTTTTTTTTAAGGCCAAGTTTTCCATTTTCATCAATACCTGCAGTATCAAATAATTTTATAGGACCAAAATCATGTATCTCCATTACTGTTGTTTTAACATCTGTAGTTGTTCCAGGAGTAGAATCTACAATTGAAAGATATTGTTGTGTAATTAAATTCATTAATGTTGACTTTCCTGAATTTACTCTGCCAAATATTCCAATATTCATTCTTTTCATTGTTATCTCTCTTTATTTCTAAAACCATAATTAGTTGAAACACATCTTCCAATAGACTTAATTCTTGCTTCTAAACACCCCTTGCACTGAAAGGCTACTTCTGTTAAACATGCTTTATCAGGATATAATTCATACTTCATTTTATATTTAACAGGAGTAATATTAGGCATTATAACATTTGCTCCTACTTGCAACATCTCTTCCCTTCCTCTTGCATTATTTAATGTTGAAAAAGCCGTCGTAACAGGCAAATTTGTATCTTTTGTAACAATTCTTGTTATTGCTACAACCTTTTTTATCAATTCCAAAGCAGGAATATCACTTTCTCCTAAAATAGTATCGGGATGAGGTATAAAAGGGCTAATTCCTATCATATCATAATCCATTTTCTTAAAAAAAATAATATCATTTGCAATAGATTCAATAGTTTGAGTAGGAAGCCCAATCATTATACCCGAACCAACTTCATACCCAAGCTTTTTTAAATTTTTCTGGCACTCAATCCTTTTTTGAAATGACATATTAGGGTTTAGTGTGTTATATAACTGAGTATCCGATGTTTCATGTTTTAATAAATATCGTTCTGCTCCTGCATTTTTATATCTTTCATATTGCTCATAAGTTTTTTCACCTATAGATAAGGTAATTACAAAGCCCATTTTTTTTATTTCTCTAACTATTTCACAAATCATATCATCAGTATAGTAGTTATCTTCTCCTGACTGCAAAACAACTGTTTTATAATTAAATGGTAAAGAGGTCTTAGCAGTTTCAATGATTTCATTAACACTCATACGGTATCTTTTAATTTTGGAGTTTTGACCCTGAATACCACAATATAAACATTGCCTTTTACAGTAATTTGAAAACTCTATTATACCCCGTAAATGAACTTCCTCTCCTAGATATTTTTTTCGTATTTCATCTGCTCTTTTAAATATTATATCACTATTTTTACTTTTTAATAAAAAGGCTATTTCATCTTTATTTAAGATATTATTTTCGAGATTGTTAAGTATTTCTAAGTCGTTATACATAAACATCTCTTTTACCATTTTCTATATCTTTTAAAGCTATTTTAATGTTCTCCTTAATCCTTTCTTTATGAATTTCTGTTTTCATCATATCTTTTATTAAAGAATATCCTTTTTCTTTTAGATTAGCACTAGCAAAATCTTCTAAATATTCAGAAAATGAAAATATAGCATTAGGATAACAATGTGATTTTATTGCACCAGGCTTTGCTAAATCCATAAAATCAGCTCCTACCCTACCCAACCTATAACATCCAGTACAAAAACTAGGAATAAAACCGAAATCTACTATATCTTCAATAACTTCATGCAAACTTCTATGGTCTCCTAAAGAGAATTGCTCATTTGATTGCTCTTTACTGCTATAACCACCAGGATTAGACTTAGATCCTGCAGAAATTTGAGAAATTCCTAAATCTAATGCTTCTCTTCTTGTTTCTGCCGTTTCTCTTGTGGATAAAATAATACCAGTATAAGGAATAGTTACTCTTAATATAGCAATAATTTTCTTAAAATCTGTATCCGATAATGGATAAGGTGGATTTGAGGCAATATCAGAACCAGTTGCAGGCTCTAATCTAGGAACAGAAACAGTGTGAGGACCAAAGCCAAATCTTTCTTCTAAATGTCTTATGTGTTGAAATAAAGCCAACATTTCGTATTTATAATCATATAATCCAAACAATACTCCAATTCCTATATCATCAATACCAGCTTCCATTGCTCTATCCATTGCTCCCAAATGATAATCGTAATCAGATTTAGAACCAGATTTATGCATAAATTTATAAGTTTCTCTATGATATGTTTCTTGAAACAACTGATAAGTACCTATATTGGCTTTTTTTAGTTTTTTATAGTCTTCAACTTCAAGTGCAGCAATATTTACATTTATCCTTCTAATATTACCATTTGCATTTTTTACAGAGTATATAGCTTCTAAAGCATCAAGAGTATAAGGTAAGGCTTTTTTAGCTAGGCCTTCTCCAGAAACTAATAAAACTCTTTTGTGTCCTTGATTAATTAAGGCTTCTGCTTCCTTTTTAATTTCTTCCATTTTTAAAGTATTTCTTTTTATTGTTTTATTACTTTTTCTAAATGCACAATACAAACATTCATTATTACAAACATTAGAAACATATAGTGGAGCAAATAAAACCAATCTCTTACCATAAATTTCATCTTTTACAAATTTAGCTGTTTCAAATATTTTATTTATTTGAGCCTCATTTTCAACTTTTAATAAGGTAATTGCATCATCATAATCAAGTCCTTTTAGTTTTTTCGCTTTATTCAAAATATAATTAATGTTATCATTAGATAAATCAACTTTTTTATTTAATTCTTCGATAATTTCATCATGGTTTATAATTTGCATAACAACTCCCTTAACAGTTATTATAACTTATAATATGATTTAAAAGTTTATGGATATATTTAATGATTTTTATGTGAATTTTTTTTTAAGAATTATGTATTGTCTTATTTTTGTTATTTAGAGAATTTCTGCTCCATTTTCAGGCTAATTGAATAAAAATAAGAAATATGATATAAAAGAATAGTTGTATGAGGTTTTTATGAAGATTACTCTATTCTTTACTTTATTATTAATATTTTCTATAAATATGAGTGCCAAAGACTACTCTTTTGATGATTTATATAAAATAGCTATAAAAAAAGACCCAAGATTATCAGACTTTCAATACTCGTATAGAGTTTTAAAAGCTCAATTATCAAAAGTTGAAGCAGCTTTTTATCCTAAATTATCATATACTTTAGGTATTGTACCTATGGGTAGAGTTGATACAGATACTCCTAGTGGTTCTATGGATGATATGGATTTTAGCGAATGGGGTCTTGGCTTAGATAGCAAAGTTAGTTTTGTTCAACCAATTTACACATTTGGGAAATGGTCAACTGGAATGAAAATGGCGAAAAAAAGAACGGAACTTGAAATAAAAAAAATTAAAAAACTAAAACAAAAAATCAAATTTGACCTAATTAAGGCATATCAGGCTCTAATAATGATACATGAACTTGAAAAAATTACTAAATATGGCAAAAAACAATTGAATAAGGCAATAAAGCGATTAAAAAAACTAGATGAGGAAGATAGTGATGATTATAATGAAAATGATTATTTCAAACTAAAAATTTATGAACAAAAGCTAATCGATGGTGAAAATGAATTAAAGGCCTTAAAAGAACAAGTTAGATTTGCTTTAATTAATATGCTTGGGATAGATAAAAACTTTACAATCAAAGATAAAAAATTAAAAGTAAATTCTTTTAATGAAAACTGGGATTTTAAAACAATGTTTGAATACAAAATGCTTATGAGTATTATAGAATTATCTAAATTAAATTTAGATTTACAGACCAACTATTTTGCACCAGATCTATTCTTTTGGGCTTCTTGGAGTATCAAAACATCTACAGTTGCAGATGAACACTCTGGTTATGACCCATATCATTCAAATGTTCCTGCAGCAGGTCTAGGCTTAAGATGGAATTTAGATTTTATGGTATTAAAAGCAAATTATAAAATAGCTAAAATACAATTATTACAAAATCAAAATAGAATTGATATTTTAAAAAAATTATCTCAAGTAAAAGATTTCAAAATAAGCTCAGAAGCGAAATTACTTCAAAAAAGAATAACTGTAAAAAGAAAAATATCTAAAAGTAGCAAACAGTGGTTTACGGGCAATGCAATGGATTATTATGCAGGAATTGGAAGCAGTAAAACATTACTTGAATCATTAGCAGCATATCAAAAATCTAAAGTTGATTTAATTAGAGCGATTTATAATTATAATATAAAATTATCCAGTTTGAAATTATTTAGAGGAGAAAATTAATGGATTTACATTTTAGAGATGTATCTAATTACAATGATTTAAAAGAATATATTAATAATGCAAAGAATAATAATAAAAAACTATACTTAGAAATAGGTTTTGGAAGTGGAATTGTTTTAAAGAAAAGAGTTTTAAAAGAAGATACCGTAGAGCATATTGGTTTTGAAATAAAAGGAAAGTTTGTTAATAGATTAGAAAAGTTTAAAAAGAAATGGCTAGTTAAAAATTTAATGGTTAAAACGGTAGATGCAAAATATGTGATTCCAAGATTTATAGAAGAAAACACATTTGATAAAATATTTATTTATTATCCTGATCCTTGGTGGAAGAAAAAACATAAAAAATATATATTATTTGATTACTACTTTATGGCTGATTTATATAGAGCTTTAAAACCAAATGGCGTTTTAAATATAAAAACTGATGTAGAAGAATATTATGAACTAATCAAAGAAAAATTTGCTAATTTTAAACATTTTAAAGAATGTGAGTTTAATGATTTTGCAGCAGAAGAGCATAAAAGCAGTTTTGAAATTAAAGCAATAGAACAAGGTAGGTCTTTACATAAATTAGCTCTCACTAAATAAATATTAATAAAAAATATTCTAAATTTGACTTTATTTCATTTATGATTTATAAAAAGATTTAGTTTTGTTAAGGAAGAATATGAGATACGAAAATATTTTACAAGCAATAGGAGATACCCCACTTGTAAGAATCAACCACTTAAACCCTAATCCTAATGTTTCTATTTATGCAAAATTTGAAGGAGCTAATCCTACTGGAAGTATTAAAGATAGAATTGCCCTAAAAATGATAGAACAAGCAGAAGCAACAAAAGAATTAGTAAAAGGTAAAACAATAATAGAAGCTACTTCTGGTAATACAGGTATAGGCTTGGCTATGATTGCTACAGTAAAAGGCTATGATTTAGAAATAGTAATGACAGATAAAGTTAGTATAGAAAGAAGAAAAATGATTAAAGCTTTTGGAGCAAAAGTAACTCTTGTAGATGGAGAAAAAGGAACAGATGGAGCGATTTTAAAAGTTAAAGAATTAGTAAAAGAATTTCCAGATAAATACTTTAATCCAGACCAATTTTCTAATAAATATAATAAAATAACACATTATAAAACTACTGCAGAGGAAATTTGGAAACAAATGAATGGGAGAATAGACTATTTTGTTTCATCTTTAGGTACTTCAGGTACTTTAATGGGCATAAGTAAAGGCTTAAAAGAAAACAATCCTAATATAAAAACAGTAGAAGCTCACCCAGTAAAAGGTCATTATATTCAAGGTTTAAAAAACTTAGAAGAAGCCCTCGTTCCATCTATTTACGATGAAACTATGATAGATGAAAGAGTTATGGTTGAATCAGAAGTAGCATTAGAAACAGCTAGACAAATTGCTAGACAAGAAGGAATGTTTGTTGGTATGAGTAGTGGTGCAGCCTTATATGCAGCTATTGAAATTGCTAAAAAAATAGATAAGGGTAGAATTGTAGTTATTTTCCCAGATAGAGGTGAAAAATATCTTTCAACAAAACTTTTCGATTAATACACCTCCATATACTTTATCTTTTTATTAAAAATGGAGCTTAGTTATTTAATATGAACCTAGAAATGAATACAACACAGTTATTATTATCTCTTTTATTTAGTTCAATTGGAATCGGTTATTTTATTTATGGAAGAAAGCAAAAAAAAGGAGTTCCATTTGCTGTAGGAATAGCATTATCTGTTTATACTTTTGCAATAACTAATACTATTGCGATTATAGTTATTGGTATAATTTTAATGCTTATTCCTAAATTTATTAAAGATTAATTAAATTTTCTTGAGTGAAAACTGCTTGTACTAAACAAAGTTTAAGTGCTAGCAGGTTGAGCGGTGCTTGTAATAAACACATAGTGGTTATGAAAAGCCAAAATTACTTAAAAACCTCTTTGAATATATCTATTTTACCTATTTTGAAATAATTTCTTTCATATAATAATCTATATGTATGATAAGAAGATAAAACTTTATAAATGTATCTATTTGTTTCTTCAAAAGGGATTTCTTCACTCCAATCATAAATATCTTCATGATAATTATAAGCTTTAATCCACTTTTTTACATTTGTTGCTCCACCATTATAAGATGCAGCAGCATAAAACTTATTTCGTTTAAACATTACTAGCAAAACAGACAAATATTTAACACCTAGTGGAATATTATTTTTAGGCTCAAATAATAACTCTGGATTTACCAAAGTTACCCCTATTCTATTTGCTGTTTCTACAGCTGTTGGATACAATAACTGCATTAAGCCATAAGCATTAGATGAAGATAAAGCTCTTGGATTATACGCAGATTCTTCTCTTATTATAGCCCATGAAAATGCAGGTTCAACATTAAACTTTTTAGAGTATTTCTCAACATATTTTCTAAATTTTTTAGGATAAAAGCCCTTCCAAAAAGAAAGAAAGCTTTTTTTGCTAGGAAAAAAAGGCATCATTCTAAGATTTCTAAATTTTACATACCTAGAAGACTTATAAAATGTCAGATTTTCTAAAAATAATGCTATAGAAAAATATTCTGTTTCATTTTTTGCAATTTTTCTAAAATTTAATATTTCTGTTTTAGCTAATTTATCTAGTCCTAATGTCAATAATTCAAAGATTCTTATTATTTTCGTACTATTATAAAAATAATCTAAATCTATTTTTACCGCTGATTTTTTAACTGAAGAAATCGCCGATAAAATAACCTCTTGAGAAAGTTTTTTATTATCTTTTTTTAAATGATTTAATGCAGCATAAGAATAATAACTAAAAGGGTCTTCTATTATCATTTTAATAAAATAATAAGTAGACTTTTTTAAATCTTTTAGCTTTAAGTACGACTTAGCTCTATAATATTTTGCTCTTGCCTCATACCTCAAGTCATTATTTTTTAATTTTAAATATATCTCTAAATATTTTATTACTTTTTTATAGTCTTTTTTTTCAAAATAAAAATATCTCCATAGTTCATTTAAATACTTAACTCTATATTTCATATAATCAGAATTTTCTAAATATAAATCAATTTGCCTATAATAATTAAAATTATCTTTTAATTCTCCATAAGAAGCAATTAATATTCTAAAAACTTCTTCATTGTTTGGATATTTGTGATAGTTTTTAAATATAAATCTAGCCTTGGTGTTAGCACTTATAAAATCTTTTTTTACATATAATAAATTAAGTTTTAGAAATTCAACATTATACTTAAATAACTTATCTCTTTTAATTTTTAGTTTATTTATCCGTGCTAAATAAACTTCTAAATTTGATTTAATATCAGAAGTAAACAAATAAGCCTTCATTAGACAAATATCAGTATTTATTTTTAATTTATTTTTTAAAGTATAAGAAAACTTAAAGCTCCTTTTTATCTCAGAATATTTATTCTTCTGTAATAAATATTCACATCTATTATAGTACTCTAAACTTGAAATTCTAGCAATTTTATATTTTTTAACATAAGTTTTCAAAATACTTTCAATAGTTTTAAGTTTTTTACCCGATGAACGAAACCACATCTTTTTTAATTGCAAAATTGCATTTTTATATTCTTTTAATTTAATTAAAGTATTTACATAAATCATATTTAATTTATTATTATCTAATAATTCTCTGTTGTTATTAAATAACACTTTAATGTTACTAAATCTTTTTAAATCAAATAAAATGTTTAATTTTCTTATTAATGCTCTATTATAAAATAAAGAATTTGAGTCTATTAAGGAGTAAGCCTGATATGCTCTTTCATTTTTTTTTAAAACTTGATATGAATCACCTAAATAAAATAATATATAATCATTTAATTCAGAATAAACACCTAAGATATCTTCAAAATAATAAATCGATTTCTTGTAGTTTTTATCATTATAATAGTAATATCCAAGTAAGAATTTTATTCTATAATTTGTTGGATTTTGTAAATAATCTTTTAAAAATTTTTCTAAAATATCCTTATATAATAATATATCCTTTTTATGAACAGATTCAAGATTTTGAGGCAACATTAAATTATTGTAGTAGGGCTTAATGTCTTTTAGAATAGATTTAACTTTATCAATTGACGAATCTTCTACAGCTAACAATACATTTGAAAATATCAATAAAGTTATAAAAATATATTTCACAAACTATCTCTTAATAATTCTTCCAAATTTTCAATATCCTTAAATTCTTCAATTTCAATTAACTTATCTACAGATAGGCCTAATTTTACAACTTTTTTTAAAGCAATAATAATATTGTTTAAATCTCCAAGATATGAATATAATTTAGCTAAATTTATTAAAATTATTGAATGATTAGGATTAATTTTTAATGCTCTATTGTATAAATCTAAAGCAGAATTATATTTTTTATCTATAACTAAAATAGAGGCATAGTTATTATAAGCATCAACTAAAGAGCTATCATATTTAATAGCATTATCAAATAGCTTACTTGCTTCATCATATTTTTTTTCATTTATATATAAAACACCTAAATTATTATATGCTAAAGCATATTTATCATCTATTAAAATCGACTTTTCATAAGATTTTATTGCTTTTTTGAAATCACCTAATTCTTCGTAAATTATTCCTATGTTATTGTACACTTCAGCTTCTTCACCAAATGAATTATACTTTTCAAACATATTTAATGAATCTTTATATTTTTTATTTTGAAATAACAAATAAGCATAATTTTTATAAGTAAATTTATAATCTTTATTTAAATTCATAGACATTTTATAGTATTTTTCTGCTTTTTCTAAATCTTGTTTAGATTGATATGTAAAAGCAAGATTATAATAAACTTCATATTGTGATTCAAAATCATCATTAAACTTTTCAACTGAAAGTTTAAAATATTTTTCAGCACTATTATAATCTGTTAATTCAAAATAACATAAACCTATATAATTATAAACAGCTGGTAAATCAGGATTAAGTTTCAATACCTTGTTATATGTCATTATTGCAGAGTTAAGACCTTGTTTGGAAGCTTTTTTTAAAAGTTTAGCTATCTTTTTTTTTTCAAAATATTTCATTACTATTTTCTAAACTCCTTTTCAAATATTCTGATAGTTTCATCAATATATTTTGATAATGAAGGAATATTTGGCTTAGGAACATCATACATTGCTGAAATATTAGTAATTCTTTCTTCAATAAGTTTAGAATCTGCATTTTTATTATTTTTTATTATTGAAGCCCATTCTTCAATAAGTTTCACTCTCATTGAAAGGTTATCAGCATTTGTTTTGACTGATTTTCTGTGCTTCCTCATAATATCAATAGATTTATTATCAGTTCTTTTAAAATTTATTTCTTCATATACTCTTGGCCATGAGTTTTCAAAAGATTTAAAAAAATTAGCCAATAGAATAGCCTTTTTCCTTCTTTGTCTTCTATTAAACTTTTTTCCATTCTTTTTTATAAGCCTAATTGCTTTAATCCTTGATAAATCAATTTTAAATTCATCAAAACCTGCATTCACCATAAGACTTCCCCAATATAATAGAGCATCTCTTTGAGCTTTTAATTGTTTATAGAAAACTCCTTTTTTTAAAATAATTCTTCTATATTTATCAATAACTTTATAATCTGTTTTTAAAAACTTAGAATTTAAAGTTTTTACTGAATTTACTTTACTATTAGGAACTTTACTTATATCATCAACATAATGAATACGACCATAACGATCTTTATATTTGTAAACTTTTGCAAAAAGAGTAGACGATAATAACAAAGACAAGATAAGAATAATTTTCATTTTAACCTCCAAGAACAGAATAAGTATAACAAATAGATAGCATTTAAATCAAATTTATTCAAAAATTATCCACTTAGAGAGCTATTTATTTTAAAAGCAATATAAAAAATCAATATTATAAATGTAATTACAACAAACAAAGGAAGGATTAACGCTTTTATTTTTTTTTTATTTTTTAACACCATCAATAAAGACCTAACTTACAACTAACCCTTTACTCTTCTCTTTAGCTTCAACAACTTGCTCTTCAGTCATAATAGAACTAGTTTCAATTGTTACAACAATTTTTCTATTATCTGTTACTTCAAGAGCTTCGATTGTTAATCGGCCTTCTTCATTTAAACTAAAGCTAACTTCAATAGGTGAATCATAAGGTAAATTTGCAGGTAATTTTAATTCGGCTACACCAATCTCTGCACATAATGAAATATCTTCAACCAATTGGTCAGTTAATTCATTTTCCATAATTTTAACTTCAACACTCTCCTGATTTGCTTCTTTTGTTCCAAATCTTTGTTTGATTTCCTTTGGAACTTCATCATTTTTTAAAATAATATTATATAATACCTCAACATCATTTTTATAAGCAACAATACCAAAACTTTTAGAAGTAACATTTTTAATTTTAACACTAGCTTTTTTAACAGCTCCAAGAGTTAATCCAAGAGTATCAGCAAGTGATTGACTTGCTTCTTCAATTACCGCTTCATCAACTTGCTCAACATCAATATCTTCAGCTTTTTGCCCTGTTTGTTCTGCAACTTTTTCAACCAATTCTTCACCAATTGATAGTTTCCAACCAAATAATGCCGCCCCTTTTGCAACAGCTTCATCTGGGTCAAAAAGCTTAGGTTCAACATTTGTAAAGTCAGCACTAATTCTTTTTATTACTTGTGGCATTCTGCTTGATCCACCAACTAATAAAAATTCATCAAATTTTTCATAGCCCTTTTTCTTTGCTTCATTAAGCATATCATAAGTTAAAGTAACCGTTCTTTCAAGTAAATCATTAGTAATTTGTTCAAATTCGTCTCTAGTAAGAATAACTTTTACTCTATGTCCCCCATAAGAAACAACAATAGGAGACTTTTCTCTTGTTGAAAGAATTTGCTTTGCTTTTTCAGCTTGAAGAGCTAAATCTTGAGCAACATCGGGATCTTCTAAAATATCTTCTTCAACACCTGTTTCTTCTGCAAATTTAGTAACTAAATATCTAATAATAGCATCATCCCAATCTTTTCCACCTAAATTATGGTCTCCACCAGTACCAATAACTTTTATCTCAGAGTTAGAAACATCTATCATAGTAATATCAAAAGTTCCACCACCTAAATCATATACTAAAACAACTTTATCTTCACCTTTCTCCATTCCGTAATCAATTGCAGCGGCCGTAGGCTCATTTATAATTTGTTTAACATTTAACCCTGCAATAATTCCCGCATTACGGGTAGCTTCTCTTTCGTTTATACCAAAATAGGCAGGACATGTAATAACAACATCTTTTATCTCTTCTCCTAAATAATCAGAAGCATCCTTTACTAGTTTTCTTAATATTAAAGAAGAGATTTCTTCAGGTTTATATTCCTTTTCTCTGTGTGTAAAAAGATAATATTCATCTCCCATAGCACGCTTTACAAAACTAACAACATCATCAGGATATATCTTAGAATTTTCCTTCGCTACTTCACCAACAATAATTTCATCTCCATCAAAAAATACAACCGAAGGTGTTACTCTGTCGTTTTCGCTGTTTGGTAAAACAACAGGTTTTCCAAATTCATCAACATATGAAATACATGAATATGTTGTTCCTAAATCAATTCCAAAAACTTTCTTTAAATCACTCATTTTATCTCCTCTTCAATACGGACAAGCTCCTTCTGCCCTTGGTCTTCTTCGGTATGGACATGATTTTCTAGCCCTTGTCCAGCTTCCTTTATTTCAGGAGAGATATCTACATTCATTTCCTTATAAACATAAATATCAATTCCCTCAGGTTTAATAATCTTTCCTTCCCATTCATAGCCATAGGTTTTATGCTTTGCCACTTTTTTATCTAAATCATTTTTACTTGTTTCAATTGTTTTGAGTATTTTTTGCTTTTTAGGGTCAAAATCATCTCCCTCAAGTTTATATGCCTCAACTCCCTGTCTATATAAAACATCTCTCAAATCATCTAAAAAATCATACATTCTTTCAAACAATTTTTCTGCAGGAGCATCATTTAAAAATTCGAAATCCTTTTCAGCCCTATTTGTAAATTGAATTATATCATTAATCATAGGAAGAAGAAGTTTTTTGTATAAATCTCTTTTATAAAGCTGTAATTCATCATGTAATTTTGTGATAGTTTTTTCTTTTTGCTCATCATATTTGATTTTTGATTGAAACTCTTTTTTCAGAAAATTAATTTCTTCAAGTATTTTAGATTGAGTATCTAGAGTTTCCACATTCTTTTGTTCTGTCATACACACTCCTATATCGCTTTATGAATAAAGATAGAGTAAATATTTTATAATGTCAATTTTTTAGAATAAAATTGTTTTATTTTAATATTTTTTAAAGAGTATGAAAATAAAACACTTGAATTTTATTAAAAAATGACTATCTTTATTAGAGATTTGAGAGGATTAAAGGAAAACTATGTACAATAAACCTAAAATTGAAGAGATTGAGCAAAATTTACATTTAATTGAATACGAAGAAGAAAATAAAAAAATCTATTTAGTTGGAACGGCTCATGTATCACCAGAATCAGTTAAACAAGTTAAAGAAACTATTTTAAAGTACAAACCAGATACCGTTGCTATTGAATTAGATGAAAAAAGATATGAAGCAATGATGAAAAAAGATAAATTTGAAGACATAGATATTATTCAGATAATAAAAGAAAAGCAAATTTTCTTTTTTATTGGAAAATTTATAATGTCTTTATTTCAAAAAAAGATTGCTGATAAAACAAAGTCTGCTCCAGGACTAGAATTTAAAACAGCCGTTGAAGTAGCTGATGAAATTAATGCAAAATTAGCTCTTGTTGATAGAGACATAGGAATCACCCTAAAAAGAGCATGGAGATTAACTAAATTTTGGGGTAAAATGAAATTAATGGCGTCCTTACTATTTAGCTCTTCTTCAGGAGATGATGTTTCTATTGAAGACATAGAGAAACTTAAAGGTGAAGATGCCTTAACAAAAATGATTAGTGAAATGGGCAATGAAATGCCTATGGCTAAAAAAGCTATTATTGATGAAAGAGATATGTTTTTAGCTGGTAGTATTCAAGAAAAAATGGGTAATATCACTGTTGCAACAGTAGGAGCAGGGCATGTTCCAGGTATGTTAAAATATTTTTCAGAAAGAAAAATAGAACAATCAGAACTAGATGAAATAAATTTTGTTCCCAAACCATCTTTGGTCTCCAAATCTATTCCATGGATAATTCCAATAGTAGTAATAGCAATGTTTATTTATGGCTTTACAAGAGGTAATGGTATCCCAACTCACGCAATATTATTTTGGATACTTGCAAATGGTATTTTATCTGCATTAGGGGCATTAATTGCACTGGGACATCCTTTAACAATATTAGCTTCTTTTATTGCAGCTCCTATTACTAGTCTTAATCCTACAATTGGGGCAGGAATGGTAAGTGGATTCGTTCAAGCAGTAGTTGTTCCTCCTAAAGTAAAGGATTTTCAAACTGTTCAAGATGACGCAATGAAAGTAAAAGGTTGGTGGAAAAACCGTTTAACAAGGTTGTTATTAGTTGTATTATTATCTTCTCTAGGTTCAGCAATAGGAACTTTTATTGCGCTTCCTGCATTAATTGCAATGTTTTCATAATTTAATTTTTTTGCCGTTTCAAAGCCTTAGATTAAGTCTTTTACACGAATTTTACAGCTAAAATCTGTAAAATATTATTGACATAAACCATCTTCAAAACTAAATGAACTACCTTTAAGACAAATTTGTTCCACACAATAAAGTTGATTAGGATCAATTCATTACAACACAAGCCCTATTTTCATCATAGGTATTAAATAAAAATATCATTCAGAAACGCACTCACCATGATATTCATCAGAAGCATTATCAATATTATAAACCTCTCCTTCAGGGCACACTTGTTCTACGCAGTAAAGGTTACGAAACTCATCACATCTTTTATCTTCCTTTTGTATAGAATTACTATTTCTATCATTAGTTTTACCTACTTTTCCCTTAGAATCATGATCGGAACTATTCCACTTATCACAGGTTTTTGTAGAAACATAATTATTAAACCCCTCATCTAACCCCGTCCAAGCTCTCTTGTCAGCAATAATAATACTATTATCAAAATCAAAATCAAAAGCCTTGTTAGAATCGGTTGTATTAATAAACTTATAAGTATTATTAGGCCCTTCAGATATAGCTCTATAATAATTCATATTCTTTTCTAAAACCCAATCCTCATCTAAGCCTCTAATAGTAACAGTACCTGAACCTATTACAAATTTATCAGCCCCTAGTAATGCTTTATAGTAATGCCCATCACTAGGTTTATTTGCATCATTATTACATTTATTATCAGCTCCACTTACTCCACCTAAGTTTCCTTGATAGATATTATTAGTAACATAAATTTTTAATTTCCTTACCGTACTACAAGTAGTTCCTTCATACATAGGTAAACAATCACACTGTCCTGTTTCATCTTCACAACTATTAGAATGCTCTACAGTATTATTTACTTCACATCCACAAGCAGTACAATCATAACTACCTTCCCTATTTATGCAATATTGTGTAGAATTACAATTATCCAAACCCTCGGCACATTCATCTATATCCTCACAAACAGTAGGAGAAGATTCATCACAGTTCCACCCTGTCTCAACATTACAGGTGGCATTACAACCATCTCCCCAAGAAGTATTTCCATCATCACATACCTCATCGGCAGATTTGTTTAAAATACCGTCTCCACATATTGAAATGCTACAATTTACATTACAATTTGCAGTTTCCCCTCCATCATCACATTCTTCACCTGCAGAAGTATTAATTTTATTATCTCCGCAAACAGCAGGAGTACAATCATCATTGCAGTTAGCTGATTCATCACCGTCATCACATTGTTCACCATTATTATTTACAATTCCATCACCGCAGTATTCAACAATACAGGTATCACTACAACCATCTCCAGAATCATTATTACCATCATCACATTCTTCAGATTCAGTATTAATACCATCACCACATACTTCCAAGCATTCAATACCATCATCAGCTCCTCCATGATAACCATCATTACAAGCACAAGTAAAACTACCAGGAGTATTATAACAAGTAGCATTAGCATTACAATTATTATCATCATTATTTGTACATTCATCTATATCTAGACATGAGGTTATACCATTTCCTTCATATCCATCTTTACAAGTACAATTAAAACTACCAGGGGTATTAGTACAATAAGC
>JAMOQH010000171.1 GCA_027064085.1 bacterium
TGTGCTTGTTTTTTAATATTAGCAGTTCCATCACTGTAAGTAGGTCTAATTTCTTTATAATAAACACCAATTGGAATAATTCCATTTTCTTGAGGCATTGCAAGTTTATAAGCTTCAATTTTATCAGTAGCATCATGCTCAATATCTTGACCTATAACTCTCATAAGTGGCTTTAATTTATCAAATTGATCATCGCCTCTAAATGTAACACAAGGAGAAATAACATCAATAATTGCAAAACCAGGGTGAGCAATAGCTTCTGCAATAAGAGCAGATAAATGTTTGATATTTGATGAAAATCCTCTTGCTATAAATGATGCACCATAACCTAATGTATAATGAACAGGATTAACAGGAGTATCAATATTTCCATAAGTTGTTGTTTTAGTCCAATCTCCAGTTGGAGTTGTAGGAGAACATTGACCTTTTGTTAACCCATAAATATTATTATTCATAACAATATAAGTTACATTTATGTTTTTTCTAGCAGCATGAGGTAAGTGACCTCCACCAATAGAATAACCGTCACCGTCACCACCAACAACTAAAACTGTTTTATCAGGATTAGCTTCTTTTGCTCCTGTTGCAATAGGAATTGCTCTACCATGAATGGAATTAAACCCATAAACATTAGTATATCCAGGAAAACGACTAGAACAACCAATTCCACTAATTAGCATAGTATCTTCAGGATTAATTTGTAAACTTGCTAATGCTTTATGAGTAGCACCAAGAACACCAAAATCGCCACAACCTGGACACCAAACAGGCTTTAGGTTTGTTCTATAATCTTTTGCTTTATATTGTATATTAGCTTTTAACATTATTCTCTCCTAAACATATTGCTTTTTAAGCACTTCATAGATTTCAGAAACATTAAATGGTTTTCCTCCAACTCTTCTATAAGAATAAGTATCTTTAGGGAGTTGCATTTCTGATTTTAAGAAACCATGAAATTGACCACTAAAATTTAATTCAACAACAACAAGTTTTTCTAATTTATCAACCATAGGTTGCATAACATGTTTTGGAAGTGGATACATTAATTGAGGAACAATTAATGAAATATTATAACCTTCTTTTTCTAACATTTGAACAGCTTCTTTTACTGCACCAGCAGAAGATCCCCAAGCAATTACACCTGTTTTAGCGTCTTTATTTTCTGAAAGTTTAACTTCATCAAATTCTTTAGCAATTGCGTCAAGCTTTTTCTGCCTTTTTTCACTCATTTTTTGATGCCAGTCTAAATCAGAAGTAGGGCGACCATTTTCATAATGCTCAAGGCCACTTGTTTGATAAATAACACCTTTTTGGCCAACTGAAGGCATAGGTGAAACACCATTTTCAGTTAATTTATACCTTAAAAACTCTTCATCATTATCTGCAGGTTTTAATCTTTGAGATACTTCATATTTATGTAAATCAAAAGGATCTGTTGATTCCATTCTTGCTGATAAAAATTGATCACTTAGTACAAATACAGGCATTTGATATTTTTCTGCAATTTGAAAAGCTACATTTCCTAAGTCATAAACATTTTCTACATCTGTAGGAGCTAAAATAGCTTTTGGGCTATCACCTGATGTTGAGTACATTGCTTGTAAGAAATCTGATTGCTCAAATTTAGTAGGTAAACCAGTTGAAGGACCACCTCTCATAACATTAACAATTACTAAAGGAATCTCTGCCATTCCTGCAAGGCCAATTGCTTCTGATTTTAATGCAACACCTGCTCCGCTTGTTCCTGTCATTGCTTTTTTACCTGAAAAGGATGCACCAATTGCCATATTAATAGCAGAGATTTCATCTTCAGCTTGAATAACAGTTCCACCAACTTTAGGTAAGTGCTCATTTAAGAACATTAAAATTTCTGATGCAGGAGTAATAGGATAAGAACCATAAAAGTCTAATCCTTGATGTATAGAAGCTAAACTCATAGCATCATTACCATGAATAACAATTTTTGGTTTACCTTTAGTAAATTCAAATTTTAACTCAGCATCTAAATCTTTATTTTCTGAAATATGATTAATACCAGCTTCTAATGATGCAATATTACCATTAATAACAGCATCACTCTTCTTTTTAAATTTAGCTTTAATTGCTTCTTTTAAACCATCAGAAGGTAAATCAAACATACCGGCAAGAAGACCAAGAGCAAAAATATTTTTACCTCTAATTCCACCAGTTTTTTCTTTTGTAAGGGCTGCTATAGGAATTTGAATATTTTTCAAGTTCTTTTCTTTCCAAGGTAATTCTTGATCGAGAGGGTTTAATTTGTCTTTTGAATCAGATATAATATAAGCTCCATCTGCTACTTCATACTCTGTTTTAAATCTTGGATAATCTGCCCAGTTAAAAACAACAAGAACATTAACCAAATCACCTTGTGTATATAGTTTATCATTACTAATTCTTAATTTTGCACTAGACTCACCACCTCTAATTTGAGGTCCAAATGACTTCAATAGCATTCCATATAATCCTTCTTTTGCCGCAGCTGCAAGTAATATTTCTCCTGAAGAAATAACACCATCACCACCGCTACCAATCATTGTGATAACGATATCATTAGTTTTTACCACGATTCCTCCTTGTGTAAAGTTTAACTTTAATTCAGATACAATTCCAAAAAACAAGAGTACAAAAGTTGATGTATAGTGTCAAGAAAAAATGCTTTTTTTTTAAATAATCTACTATTTAGCTATAAGTCCATAAGATTAATTAATTGTTAGATAAGGAAATATCTTTTTGGAGTTATCCATGTTATGATTATTGGCTCCCAAAACTGATATTGACATTAAATACTAAGTTTTGCTTGAAGGGATATTATATTTCCTATAAAAAATTATACCAAATGGGATACAGTTCTACTTCTACTTTGCCTCTACACTATTTTGCCTTGATATTTCAATTTAATTTCTTGACCAATCTAAAATTTAGGCGTATTATACTTTTCTCGATATGCAAATTCTAATACTTGTTATATTGATAGATGCTCGAATAATATGATAAATTACTTGATTAGGGGGGCTTATGTTTAAAACAAATGAAGGAAGTACTGCAAGATTACTTCAATTATGTATGGGCTATTTCGTTTTCTATGTGATTACTGGTGTTACTGTTAAATATTTTTTAGTTTATAGTGAGGGACCAAAACTTAATGGTATGCAAAATCTAGCCTATAGTACATTAGGGGGTACACTTGTTGCTCTCTCTGTTGTTTTATTATTTAGGTGGTATAAATTACAAAGTATTAAAAAAGTAAGCTTTTTAGGAATGATGGTTCCTGTTGAACTTTTTTATATTATCCCCTCAGGAGTTCTTACTGCAATTGTTATTCCAACAACAACTTTAATGTATTCATTTAAAGGAATTTCAGTAATGGTTGCAATGGTGGTAATGCGTGGTGCAATTATTATTATTAGTCGTATAATTGATACTATACAAATTAAACAAGGGATTTTAAAGAAAACCGTTTATTTTGAAGAAAATATTGCCGTTGGATTTGCGATGATTGCTGTTGGGATTAAAATATTTGGTGGTGGTGACCATGGCAAAGCAAGTCCTTTTACATCTCTGCCGGTTATGACTGTTTTTAGTGCCTATCTTATTGCTTATGCATTTAGAATCTATATTATGAATTATTTTAAAAATACTCGTCCTAAAAATTCAAAAGCAAGTAATAATAAAGCTTTTTTTGCAATAGAGCAAATTTCTTCAAGTGTAACTATGTTTTTAGTTACTTTAACCATTGTTGTATTGTTTAAATTAGATTTATTAAGTGGGCCTCGTGTTAATCCATTTGTAAACGCAATCATTGCTCCAAATACAGGTCAAACTGCTGGATGGTGGTACTGGGCCATTTTTGCAGGAATGGCATTTGGTATAGTCGCATTCTTTTCTGTGTTTATTTTTATGTTTAAAGGCCGTACAGCTACATTTGCAGGGCTTGTTAATAGATTAACATCCTTAGTTGCAGGAACAACGGCTACTATCATTTTTGCTTTAGCATTTGGTGGTAAATTTCCTAAAATAATTGACTGGGTATCTCTTGGTTTTATTTTCATAGCAGTATTTTTTATGACTAGAGCAGAGAAAAAGCGTGCTAAAGAGATTAAGTCTGAAGAGGCTTAGTTGAAGTATTGAGCTTAGTCGAAATGTGGGCTTATTTTTTCTAAAATCTGTTTTTTTTTGAGTCTCTTTTTTTATTTCTATTGGCAAAAAACTCTTGCCTTTTTCTATTTTTTTCCTTTTCTGCTTCTTTCTTTTCTAAATTACTCATAGGTTTATCAGTTTGAGGAAACGGGTTGTCGTTTACTATTTGAATCTTTTGCTTAATCAGTTTTTCAATATCTTTTATATAAACATTTTCTTCTGGTTCACATATTGAAATAGAAATACCCTCTTCACCAGCACGCCCACATCGTCCAATTCTATGGACATAAGTTTCAGATTCATTAGGTATATCAAAATTAATAACATATCTAAGCTTATCAATATCTATACCACGAGCTGCAATATCCGTGGCTACTAATATTCTAAGTTCACCTGTTTTAAATTTTTTTAGTACTTTTTGGCGTTGATTTTGGCTTTTGTTGCCATGAATAGCAGCACATTCAATATTTTCCTTTTTAAGATTGCGTACTATACGGTCTGCTCCATGTTTGGTTCTTGAAAAAAGCAATACTTTATCTAATTCAGGATTTTTAAGGATATGCAAAAGCAAATTATTTTTACTTTTTCTATTGGTAGTATATAGATATTGCTGTATTGTTTCCGCTGTTGAAGAAACTGGACTAACAGCTACCTCCTTTGGATTACTTAAAATTTCTTGTGAAAGCTCTAGAATTTTTTGAGGCATAGTTGCCGAGAAAAATAAGGATTGTCTTTTTTTAGGTAATTTAGTTATAATCTTTTTAATATCATGAATAAACCCCATGTCAAGCATACGGTCTGCTTCATCTAGAACAAAATATTTGATATCATGTAAAGAGATATACCCTTGATTCATTAGGTCAAGTAAGCGTCCAGGGGTAGCTACCAAAACATCGATTCCACTTTTTAGAGTACTCTTTTGAGCTCTCTGACTAACTCCTCCAAAAATTACTGTATTCTTAATATTTGTATACTTTCCATAAGCGGTAAAGCTTTCTCCAATTTGTATTGCAAGCTCTCTAGTAGGAGTAACTACTAGTGTTAAAATCTTTCTTTTGCCTTTATTTTTTTGTTGATTATTTATCAAATGCTCAATAATTGGAATAGCAAAAGCGGCTGTTTTTCCTGTTCCTGTTTGTGCACTGCCTATAACATCTTCTCTATTTAAAATAAGTGGAATTGCTTTAGCCTGAATAGATGTAGGTTCTTTATAATTTTCATCTTTCAATGCCTTGAGTATAAGTGGGTTTAATTTAAAGTCTTTGAATTTCATTTTTTCCTTTTGTAATAGTTTAATACTATTTTGATTATTATTTGATACATTATTGTACTTTTGTTAATTGTTTTTGCCTCCAAAACATCTTCATTATACCATATATTTTATTACTTGCAATTATTTTGTTTATTTTTTTCGTTTCAACCTGCCTTTGAGACAGGGTAAACCCTCGTCTTTACGGCAGTTTTACACGGATAAAAAAGCCCAAGGTCTTTTTTATGGATTTTTAAAGCTAAGTTTAAAAATTAGGGAGATAACGGTGAGTATATGGTGCGTGCCGCAGTTCAATGCTACTCACTTTCAGTTTACAACCGGTGTTGGAAAAAGTCCTATCTTTCATATTTACAACTAATTGCGGCATGCGCTATATTTTTTGTTGTGTGTAGTGTTATTCCATTTCTTTTTTCAGTGCTTCTAACATTTCAAAATTTCTTGAGTTAGGAAGTTTAATTAATGAAGTTAAAATGGGAACTTTAAGTTCTTCAGATATTAAAAACCAAACAGGATTTTTAAATAGTTTTGTATAGCCTGGATCATTTTCGGTTTCTCCATTCCATCTCATCACTAAATGTCTTTCTCCACTTTCCCAAATTCCGTAAGCTATTGAAAAGTAGTTATTGTCATAAACTATGTTTTCAACTTTAAAATT
>JAMOQH010000172.1 GCA_027064085.1 bacterium
GCACATGGATTATCTTTACAAAAATCTATGTTAGATGAATTATTATTATTATCTCCACAAGATATTAACCAAATGGAGAAAATTAAAATTAAAAAATTTAATGTTTTATATGCTTTCATTTTAATCTCCAAAGCGAATGACAAAATCCTTAACTATTGCCATGTGTTGCATACTGTTACCATCACTGTCATCAACATCTAATGTTCTATCATCAAAATTTGTAGGAGAAAAATAGGTGTTAAGTTCACTTTGTGTAAAATCTCTTGTATCCATAACTAAGCCTGTAGGGTATCTTTTGCAGTTATTAGTATTGTTTTCTGCACAATAATCAGTTGAAACTTGAAAAGGTGACAAGCCAGGAGATGCTAAAAGCCAATCTAAGTGTTTACTTCTACTAGCTGATGTTCCTGTTGAACCATCTTCTCCTACTGGAAAGTCATCACAAACATTAAAAGTATTATATAATCCCCATCCATCATTTGGGTGGTTATCACAAGCTGAGCTTGGGCCATTAAAATCACCGCCAACTATAAAATAATAACCGTTATAGTCTGCTTGTTGTTTAAGGTTATTAATATGGTTAACAACAACTTCAGCTTCTTCTATTTGGTCACTTCCTGGGCTAGTTCTTAAATGAACAGAAACTACAAATAAATCTTTGTTTCCAGGAATATCTAAAATAGCCCAATTTAAGTGTCTTGTGCTATCAACTCCACCTGCAGGGTCTCTTAATTCTCCCCAATCAAGAATAGGAAACCTGGAAACAACTCCATTTGGTATTACATTTCCTGTTCCTACTTCATAAAAGCAAGTGTTTTCTTGAAAACAGGCTGGATCTTGAAATACGGTTTTTACAAATTCTTTATAGTCATTTTCGGAATTATTTTTATAGTTAAATTCTTGTACCATCATTATATCGCCCTTTAAGCCCTGAAATATTCTGATTCCTTCTCCATTATCATAATCTTGATTATTTCCAGTAGAAATATTACCCGTAACTGCTCTTATGTGTATTTCTGCAAGCTGAATACAAATATTATCATCATTTTCTTCAAAACCATCTTCACAGGTGCATGTAAAATCCCCCGTTTCTTGAGAATTAGCTACGCACTTTATCTTTCCTGATGTTATACCGGTATTTAAACATGGATTATTTTCACAGGGATTAACAGTTTCAACACAAATACCATTATTTCCTATATGATAACCAGTTATACATTCACAGTCATTATTGTCTTCATTTGGCTGAGAATTAGCATCATTGGAACAATCATAAATGCAAGTGTTAGTTTTCATAATGTAACCAGATTTGCATTCGTTACAGTTATTACCTTCATAGTTTTCCATACATGTCCATGAGCAGTAAGGCGTTTCATTCCAAGAATTTGTTTCGGAGTTCCAAGTTATATCAACAGGACTTTGCTCTTCAGTTGCATTAATTGGCTTATTGGGATTATCTTTTTTACAACTTACTCTTTTAGTATTTGACATACATTTATTATTTTCAATATGAAAGTTTTCTTCACAAATGCAAGCATTATTAGCATCGTTAACATGTGAATTTTGAATATTGCTACAATCAAACTCACAGCCATTACTGCTATTAATATAACCAGTTATACAAGCACAATAAGGTTCACCATTTGCATCAATTTGGCATGAAGATAGCTTGTCAGAGCAAATATAGTCTTCACATCGTGTTCCTTGATTTTTAACACATTTGTTTTCTATTAAATGATAATCTACATTACAACTACATTCATACCTATCACCAATAACAGTGCATGTTGTTTTATTTTCTTCTGTACATGGATTGTTTTCACAAGGGGTATTATTACTAATTTTAACGCATAAGTTCTCTTTAAGTTTGTAACCTGGTTCACAAACGCAGGTGTAATCATTATCTAAGGCTTTGCAGACTGTTTTATGGGGGATTTTAGATTCTTTACATGGATTGGTTTCACATAAATTTGTATTTTCCTGAATGTTTTCTGAACAAGAAATGAATAATAAGCTTATAATAAGTAACAAAATAGATAGAAATTTTATTTTCATAGAGCAAACCTCCTTGATGTAGTAAATGAGTAGCACTTAATTATCATATAACTAAGTAAATTATTTTATCATTAATAAAAAAAATGTCAATTTTTATTTTTATTAAATTTATAAAATAAGAGGAGGGTTTTTAAAATGTATTAGACATTATTATAAGTGTAACTTATTGCAGGGGGGAGTATTCTTTTACTTTTTTAATAAAATAAATGATTTTACCACAAAAAACTTGACAAAATAATTAAAATAAAATAGTTTAGGCTAGTTATGGTTTTTAAGGTGATTAAAATGGCACTAGAAATTTCTAAAGCATTAAACAGAGAAATAGAAAATACTCTTAAGAAGTATCCAAATAAGGAAGCAGCACTTCTTCCATTATTGCATCTATTACAAAAAGAGTTTGGTTATGTGAAGAAAGAAGTTATGGAATTAGCAGCAGAAAGGCTTGATGTTCCTTATTCAAAGGTAAAAGGAGTGGCTACTTTTTACACTATGTATGACAAAAAGCCTGTTGGAAAGTATCATCTTCAGATTTGCAGAAATATTTCTTGTTCACTGAGAGGAGCAGAAGATGTTTTAAATTCTGTGAAGGAACACTTAAATATGGAGGTTGGAGATACAAATGAAAAGTTTACTCTTTCAACTGTTGAGTGTTTGGGAGCTTGTGGAACAGGGCCTGTAATGCAGGTAAATGATGATTATTACGAAGAATTAACTCCAGAATCTGTAAAAAAGATACTTGATTCTTTAAAATAGAGGTTTTATATGAAGATGGTTAAAATATTAACAGATAAAATAGATATTCCTAATTATCATAAAATAGATGTCTACTTAAAGGAAGGTGGATATTCTACCATTGAAAAAGCCTTGGATATGGGGCAAGAGAAAGTGATTTCAGAATTAAAGGTATCTAATTTAAGAGGTCGTGGAGGTGCAGGATTTCCTACTGGAATGAAATGGAGTTTTATTACTAATCAAGCATTTCCTAGGTATTTAACAGTAAATGCTGATGAAGGTGAGCCAGGAACCTTTAAAGATAGACTCATTATGACTAAAAATCCTCATTTACTAATAGAAGGCATTATTTTAACATGTTTAACATTAGAAATTGAAACATCTTATATTTATATTAGAGGTGAATTTGTAAAAGAAGCTCAAATATTAGAAGATGCAATCGCAGAGGCTTACGAGAAAGGATTTTTAGGTGATAATGTAAAAGAAACAGGTAAGAAAGTTCATTTATTTGTTCATAGAGGTGCCGGTGCTTATGTATGTGGTGAGGAAACTGCATTAATAAACTCTTTGGAGGGCAAAAAGGGGCAACCTAGATTAAAACCGCCTTTTCCTGCTGTTGTTGGATTATTTAATAAACCTACAATTGTTAATAATGTTGAGACTATTGCCAATATTCCTTTTATAATTAAAAATGGAGGGCAGGCTTTTGCTGATATTGGTGTTGAACGAAATGGTGGCACAAGGCTTGTTGGTGTATCAGGGCATATTAATAAGCCAGGTGTTTATGAACTTCCAATGGGGTATCCTCTTGATAAGATTATATATGAAATCGCTGGAGGAATACTTAATGATAAAAAATTAAAGGCAGTTATACCTGGAGGGTCTTCTACTCCAGTATTAAAGCCTGATGAAATAAGAGATTTACCTATGGATTATGATTCTCTTGCAAAAGCTGGAAGTCAGTTGGGCTCGGCTGGTGTAATTGTAATATCTGAAGGCACATGCATGGTTAAATTACTTGCTACTCTAGAAAAATTCTATGCCCATGAATCATGTGGACAATGTACTCCATGTAGAGAAGGTGTTCCATGGGTAAGGGATTTGGTTGTAAGAATTGAAAATGGCGGTGGAAAACCAGGTGATATAGATAAAATTCTTGATATTTGTGATAATATGGAAGGTACAACTATTTGTCCTTTAGCTACAGCTGCTGCGTGGCCTGCACAAAGTTTTATCAAGCAATTTAGGCATGAGTTTGAAGCACATATTAATCAACATAAATGTCCATTTAACTAATAGAGGTTAATGAATATGGAAACTTTTCTTTTTTATTTTTTGGGTATTGGGTTATTGACAACAGCTGGAACGGCTATTGTCCTAAAAAATCCAATGCATTCAATCATTTCTATGATTGTTTCATTTTTCTTTATATCAGGACTGTACTTATTACTATCTGCTCCGTTTTTAGCTGTAATTCAAATTATGGTTTATGCAGGAGCAATATTAGTACTCTTTCTTTTTGTTATTATGCTTTTTGACCTTCAAAAATCAGAATATCAAAAGGATAAGTTTACTAAATTTGATATAGTATCAATACTATTGGTAGGCTTTGGAGCGTCAAAATTAGTTGCATTAGTTGTTACATCAAATTCTGTTGTAAATTTTAGTAAGGCACAAAGTGTTTCTAATGATTTTGGTTCAGTAAAAGCATTTGCTTACTCATTATTTGGTGCTTCAGGGGTTATTGGGCAACATTCATTTGTTTTTGAAGTAATTTCAGTTCTTTTGCTTGCTGCAATAATTTCAGCGGTTGTTTTAGCTAAGAAAAGGTTATAGGAGAGTTATGGTTTCTCTAAATTTATTTATCGCTTTAGGTATTGTGTTATTTTTTATAGGTTTACTTGGTGTGCTTATAAGAAGAAATATCATAATTATTATGATTTCAATAGAAATAATGTTAAATGCAATTAATATTATGTTGGTTGCATTTAATCGCTATAAATTTATTGAAAATAATGATGGTTTAACTTACTCTTTTTTTATAATTGCAGTTGCAGCCGCAGAAGCATCTGTTGGTTTAGCAATACTAATAGCGGTATATAGAAAAAGAAAAACTGTTTTTGTCAACAAGCTTAATACAATGAGCAATTAGACGGAGAAATAATGAGTAATAATAAAGCTGTTATAATGAATTTATTACCTCTTATTCCAATGTTTCCACTAATCGGAATGATAATTAATGGGCTTATTGGTAAATTTTTACCTAAAAAACTGGTTCATTTAATTGCAATCACTGCACTTTTAGCTTCTTTTACAACTTCTGTAATAGTTGTTTCTAAGTTAGTTGGTCTACCAGAGGATAGTCGTTCCGTATCAATAGAAATTTTTAAATGGATTAATGTAGGTAGTTTTGGTGTTTCATTCTCGTTTACACTAGATCAATTATCTTCAATAATGCTTCTTGTGGTAACTGGTATTGGTGGACTAATTCATGTTTATTCTGTTGGTTATATGAATGGAGACAAGTCATATAGTAGATTTTTTACATATTTAAATTTATTTATATTTGCAATGTTGTTGCTTGTACTTGGTTCTAATATGTTAATCATGTTTATTGGTTGGGAAGGAGTTGGATTAGCATCTTATCTATTGATTGGATTTTGGTTTGAAGATTCAGCTAATGCTGCTGCAGGAATGAAAGCTTTTATTGTAAATAGAATTGGTGATTTTGGTTTCTTAATTGGAATGTTTATTTTGATTCTAACTATTGGAAACTTGGATTTTAATTCTATTAAGATCGCTGTAGACTCTGGTATTATAACAGGTACAGTTGCTACAGTTGCAACTATGCTTTTCTTTGTGGGTGCAATGGGTAAAAGTGCTCAGATACCTCTATATGTATGGCTTCCTGATGCAATGGCTGGTCCTACTCCTGTATCTGCTTTAATTCATGCAGCCACAATGGTTACAGCTGGTGTATACATGGTTGTAAGATTAAATTTCTTATTTATTTTAGCTCCAGCAACAATGACTGTAATTGCATTAATTGGTGCTTTTACTGCATTTTTTGCCGCCTCAATTGCTTTAGTTCAAAATGATATTAAAAAAGTTCTTGCATATTCTACTGTATCCCAATTAGGTTATATGTTTTTGGGGGTTGGAGTTGGTGCTTTTGGTGGTGGTATTTTACATCTTGTAACACATGCATTTTTTAAAGCTACTTTATTTCTTGGTGCTGGTTCTGTTATTATTGGAATGCATCACAATCAAGATATGAGAAATATGGGTGGGCTTAAGAAAAGAATGCCTATTACGCATTGGACTATGTTAATTGCAACGATTGCAATAACAGGAGTATTACCGTTTTCTGGATTTATTTCTAAGGATGAAATTATTTGGAGAGCATTTGCTTCTCATAATACTATAATTCCATGGATAAACTATGTATTATGGGGTCTTGGTGCATTGGCAGCAATGATGACTTCATTTTATATGTGGCGTCTTTATTATTTAACATTTCAAAGTGGAGAAACAAGACTTAAAGATCATCATGTAGTTGAGCATATTAAGGAATCTCCAAAGTCTATGACATTTGCATTAGTTGTATTATCCTTTTTTGCAATTGTTATAGGTTGGATAGGCTTACCTCATTTATTTTATCATGGAAAAGGCATTTTCAATAGTTTTCATAGGTGGTTAGAGCCTCTTGTTTCAGAAAGTGAAGCTAAAATTCATGTAGTTCATAATACTGGCCTAGAATGGACATTAATGATTGTTGTTAGTGTTCTTGTATATATTTCATTCTTTTGGGCTAGAAAATGGTATAGAAAAGAAATTAGTGTAAATACAAAAATATGGGCAGAAGCATTAAAGCCTATTCATACTTTGCTCTATAATAAATATTTTGTTGATGAGTTGTACTATTGGTTAATAGATAAATTAATATTACAATTTTCTCATAAAGTTTTATGGAAAACAATTGATTATATATTTATTGATAATATTATTATAAATGGTTTAGTTGCAGGTGGAAGTAAAACACTTGGATTTCTTGTTGGTTTATTTCAAACAGGTAAATTACAGTTTTATGCTTTTGTAATGGTTGCAGCATTTTTCTTCATTTTTTATTTTATGACTTTATAAGGGAAAAAATATGTTTGATTGGCTAACTTTTATTACATTATTCCCAATTATTGGTGTAATAATTCTATTTTTTATACCCAAAAACAATGGAACTGTAATTAAGAATATTGCATTAGTTGTTTCTGTAATAAATTTTTTATTCTCTCTTGTTTTATTGGTTGGTTTTAGAGCAAATGCCTCTATGCAATTTGAAATAAATAAAGTTTGGATTAAAAATTTAGGTATTAACTATCATATAGGAATAGATGGAATATCTATTTTTATTGTTTTATTAACAACTTTTTTAACTCCGATTGTAATATTATCTGCTTATAATGTTCTTAAAGATCCAACATACAAAGATAAAGCTAAAGAATATATGGCATTGTTATTAATATTAGAAACCGCTGTAATTGGTGCATTAATTTCATTAGATTTAATTTTATTTTATCTGTTTTGGGAAATGATGCTTATTCCAATGTATTTTTTAATAGGTGTTTTTGGTGGAGAAAAAAGAACTTATGCCGCCTTAAAGTTTTTTATATATACTGCTGCTGGAAGTATTATGATGCTTGTAGCAATGTTTGTTTTATATATGAATGCAGGTGGAGTTTCTTTTGACTTGGCTTATATTATTTCTCATGTACATTTAACTGCCACAGAACAAGGTTTATTGTTTTTAGCTTTTTTTATTGCATTTGCTGTAAAGGTTCCAATGTTTCCATTACATACTTGGCTTCCTGATGCTCATGTTCAAGCTCCAACAGGTGGTTCTGTAATATTAGCCGGTGTGTTGTTAAAAATGGGAACTTATGGTTTTATTAGATTTGCCATACCTTTATTTCCTAAGGTTGCTGTAAGCTATGCGGGAGTAATTGGTATATTTGCTGTAATTGGTATTATTTATGGTGCTCTTGTTGCTATGGTTCAAAAAGATGTTAAAAAACTAGTTGCTTACTCATCCATCAGTCATCTAGGTTTTGTTGTTTTAGGTATATTTGCATTTACAAATACAAGTATGACTGGGGCAATTTATCAAATGTTAAATCATGGTATTTCAACAGGTGCATTATTTTTGTTAGTTGGAATAATATACGAGAGAAGACATACTAAAGAGATTAAAGAATTTGGTGGGTTGACAAAAGTAATGCCTCTTTATGCTGTTATTTTCTTGATTGCAACCTTATCGTCAATTGCGTTACCTTTAACTAATGGTTTTGTTGGTGAATTTTTAATTTTATCAGGGACATATATTTCAAGAGTAATGCAATGGTCAAGTGTTTTAACCATTTTTGCCGCAACTGGAGTTATTTTTGGTGCAGCTTATATGCTTTGGATGTTTAAAAGGGTTATGTTTGGTCCATTGACAAATGAAAAAAATAAAAATTTAAAAGATTTAAATTTGAGAGAATTTACATATTTATTTCCTCTTATTGTGATGATTTTTGTTATGGGTATTTTCCCAAATTTTTTCTTAAAAAGAATAGAACCAAGTGTTAATTCCTTTATAGAAAATAATATTAATACTAGAGTTTATGCTAAAAATAGTAGAGTAACTCTAAAACTTACTAAAAATCAAAAAAGGAGTAAAAGATGATGCCTATAGAGCCTGGAATCCTAGAACAATTAGGAATGATTATTCCTCTATTGCTACTTGTAGTATTTGCATCTTCAATCTTATTAATAGATGTATTTGCAGAATCTGAGGATAGAGCCTATCTTGGATATTTAACTGCATTTTTTCTATTTGTAGTATTAATTTTTGTAGCTAAGGATTTTAATAATAATAATGTTTCAAGACAAATATTTCACAGTAGTATTGTTATTGATAAATTTGGTTTAATATTTACAGGGATATTTATTATTGCTGGTATATTAACATCACTTGGTTCTATTGATTATTTGAAAAAATATGATATTGCAATTGGTGAGTTTTATAGTTTAATAATGTTTGCAATAACGGGTATGTCACTAATGGTCTTTTCAACATCATTAATGACTATTTTTGTAGCCTTGGAATTGATGTCTTTACCGATTTATGCTTTATCTGGACTATTTAGGGTAAATAATCGTTCATTAGAATCTAGTGTTAAATATTTTATTTTAGGTTCCGTTGCATCTTCTATATTATTGTTCGGAATGGTATTATTGTATGGTGCAACAGGTTCTGTTAACTTAGTTACAATTGGTAATGAAATTACAACTAAATATACAAATCTTAAAACTGTTCTTAGCTCAGATCCAATAATTATAATTGGAATGCTTATGGTTTTTATTGGTTTTATGTTTAAAACAGCAACGGCACCATTTCATATGTGGACCCCTGATGTATATGAAGGAGCACCAACTATTGTAACCGGATTTATGTCTGTTGCAGTAAAAGCAGCTGCTTTTGCAACATTTTTGAGAGTATTTGGTTTATCATTCAACAATGACGCCTTATTACATCTTGCAAATGGAGCTATCTCTAATACTTCTTGGATACAGGTATTAAATATTTTGGCTATTGCGACTGTTATTATTGGTAACTTAGTTGCATTAAATCAGCGAAATGTAAAAAGAATATTAGCGTATTCTGCAATTGCACATGCAGGTTATTTAATGATAGGTTTGGTTGGATATTTTATAACTAAAGACCCAATCACATATTCTGCTTTAGTTTTATATTTCTTGTCATATACTTTTACTGGAATGGGAGCATTTATTGCTATTTCAATATTTGAACCAAAAGATACTAACAAGGTAATGTTAGATGATTTAAATGGGGCTGCTTATAAAAAACCTTTTGTTGCTGCAACTTTAGCAATTTTTATTTTTTCATTCGCAGGTATACCGCCAATGTCTGGATTTTTTGCAAAATTTTATTTGTTTAAATCAGCTTATGTAAATGCAGGGTTGCATATTCCTGTAATTATTGCATTGATTGCGTCAGTATTTTCAGTATACTATTATTTAAGAATTTTAGTTCATTTATATATGAAAAAAGACTATGGTGATGTTGATGTAAAAGACTATAAAACAACAGCTGGTTCAGTTATTGCATTATCAATAGCAGGATTTTTTGTTTTATATATTGGTATTTTACCAGATCAGTACATAACTATAATTAAACATAGTTTTCTTAGTTTAATTGGAGGTTAATATGTCAGAAACTTATATCCCAATGGTTTTAATGATTGCTATTGCTTTTGGGCTTGGTAGTGCATTGGTGTTGCTATCAGTAGTACTTGGTCCAAAATATCCAAGTGATGTAAAAGATTATCCTTTTGAATGTGGTCATTTAATTGATTCAGATGGTGCAAGAAAGAAGCATTCTATTAAGTTTTATATGATTGCAATTATTTTCTTACTTTTTGATCTTGAAATTGTATTTATGTATCCCTGGGCAACTGTTTTTAGAGAAATTGGTATAACTGCTCTTTTTGAAATGTTCTTCTTTTTAGGGATATTGGTTGTTGGATATATTTATGTATGGAAAAAAGGAGTACTTGAATGGGAGTAAAAAATACTGGAATAGAAAATATACTAGGTGAGTCAGTTGTTTTAACAAGAGCTGAAAGTATTCTAAATTGGGCTAGAAAATGGTCTCTTTTTCAATTTCCTTTTGTTACTGCATGCTGTGGTATGGAGTTTATGTCTGTTTATGGCCCTCATTATGATGCTGCTAGATTTGGAGCAGAATATCCAAGATTTTCTCCTCGTCAAGCAGATTTATTATTTGTAGTAGGAACAATATCACATAAACAATTACCTATACTAAAAAATGTTTATGACCAAATGTCTGATCCTAAATGGGTAATTTCCTTTGGTGCTTGTGCAAGTAGTGGTGGTTTTTATAATAATTATGCTACTGTTCAGGGGATAGATACTGTTATTCCTGTTGATGTTTATATTCCTGGTTGTCCGCCTAGACCTGAGGCGATTATGGATGCAATTATTAAGTTACAAGATAAAATACAACATGAAAAATATCAAAGTAGAAAATCTTATCCTGATTTAGGTAAAAATAATAAGCCAGGAGGAGAAAATGAGTAAAATTGTATTAGATAAAGTTTTAAGAAAGTTTCCTGATGATATTATTGATTCTCATAGTTATGTAGGAAATGAAACCGTCATTATTAAAAAAGAGGCATTACTAAAAGTATGCTCTTTTTTAAAGGATAATAGGCAGTTAATGATAGATATGCTGGTTGATTTAACATGTGTAGATTATCCTCAAGAAACGGAACGATTTATGATGGTTTATCACTTTTATTCTACTGAAAATAAATATAGAATTAGAATAAAAGCTCCTGTTTCTGAAGAAGAGCCTTTTATTGATTCTTTAACTTCTATTTGGAAAAATGCAAATTGGCCAGAAAGAGAAGTTTATGATATGTATGGAGTTAAGTTTAATGATCATCCTGATTTAACAAGAATATTAATGTATGAAGAATTTGAAGGACATCCATTAAGAAAAGATTATCCTATTACTAAAAGACAGCCTATTGTTGGCCCTTTAAATTAAGAGGAAAAGATGACAGAAAATAAAATTACAAATAGAAATGCAGGAGATTTAGATACTTCGACTATGCATATCAATATGGGGCCTTCTCATCCCGCAATGCATGGTGTTGTAAATATTCAAGTTGATGTAGATGGGGAAAAGGTTATTAATAGTAAACTTGAAATTGGTTATCTTCATAGAGGATTTGAGAAATCTGCAGAGTATAAAACATATAAACAAGTAATTCCTTATACTGATAGATTAAATTATGTTTCTCCATTATTAAATAATTTTGGATATACTTTAGCTGTAGAAAAATTATTAGGCATTGATATTCCAAGAAGAACAAAATTTATTAGGGTTATAATGGGAGAAATCTCAAGGATTTCAGATCATTTAACATGTAATGCTGCTGTTATGATGGAAAATGGAGGTTTTACTCCTTTTCTATATTACATGAAAGCAAGGGAATACCTTTATGCCCTAATTGAGAAAGTTACAGGTGCAAGATTAACTGTAAATTATTCAAGAATTGGTGGATTAAGAAATGACTTACCTGAAGGTTTTAAAGAAGAAACATTAAAAATATTTACTGATATTGAAGAAATTCTAAAAGATGTTGATACTATGGTAACTAGAAATAGAATTTTTATGGATAGATGGAGGAATACAGGTATTTTAAGTAGGGAAGATGCTATCGCATGGAATATAACTGGACCAGTTGGAAGAGCAAGTGGCTTTGATTATGATGTAAGAAGAGATCATCCTTATTTTGTTTATGATGAACTCGAATTTGAAGTTCCTGTTGGTAAACATGGCGATACCTATGACAGATATCTTGTAAGAGAAGAGGAAATGCGTCAATCTATTAGTATTGTTAAGCAAGCACTTGAATTAATTCCCAAAGGGCCAATTTCTGTTGATGACCCACGAGTTACTATGCCTAAAAAAACTAAAGTTTATAACTCAATAGAGGGAATGATGACTAACTTTAAATTAGTTATAGAAGGTGTTAAAGTTCCTGCGGGTGAGATATATTCCTTTACTGAGGCAGGAAATGGAGAACTTGGATATTACATAGTATCAGATGGAACAGGTAAACCATACAGAGTAAGGTTAAAACCACCTTGTTTTTATAATACACAAGCATTATCAGCTATGATTAAGGGTAACACTATTGCGGATATTATTCCTATCTTTGGAAGTATTAATATGATTGCAGGTGAGTTAGATAGATAAATTATTATTTAAGGGGTTGTAAATGCCTACAATAAAAATAAATGGACAAGAGTTAACTGTTGAAAATGGAACAACAATACTTGAAGCTGCAAAGCAAATTGGAGTAGATATTCCTGTTTTTTGCTATCATGAAGGTCTTTCTGTTGCTGCAAATTGTAGAATGTGCCTTGTTGAAGTAGAGCAAAATGGTAGAAAATTTCGTAATCCATTACCTGCATGTCATACTATGGTTGGTGATGGAATGGAAATTGATACAGAAAGTACTAATGTTAAAAAAATTAGAAAAGGAGTTTTAGAGTTCTTACTTTTAAATCATCCTATTGATTGTCCAATTTGTGACCAAGCAGGAGAATGTTCTTTACAAAATCACTATATGGAATATGGACATTATGAATCAAGGCAGGAGTTTGAGAAAGTTAAGAAAAATAAAGCTACTCCTATAGGTAAAAATGTTATACTTGATAGTGAAAGATGTATTTTATGTTCAAGATGTGTTAGGTTCACTAATGAAGTAACTAAAACAAATGAAATGGTTATTTCAAACAGAGGAAATCATTCCGAAATAGGGGTGTTTCCTGGTAAAACTCTTGATAATGATTATTCTATGTGTACTGTTGATATTTGTCCTGTTGGAGCATTGACTTCAAGAGATTTTAGATTTAAAAAGCGTGAGTGGTTCTTAACTAAAACAAATTCTATTTGCACTGGTTGTTCTAAAGGCTGTAATATTACAATAGAGTATGAGGCTAATGATGTATATAGAATTAAACCTAGAGAAAATAAAGATGTAAATAAATGGTGGATGTGTGATTTTGGTAGAACAATAAAAAATGAAATAAATGATAATAGAGTTTTAAATGCACGAGTAAATAAAGATGAAAAAACTTACGAAGAAGCATTAAATTCTTTATTAGAATTATTAGATTCTTATAAAAAGAAAGAAAATAAAGTTGCAATAGTTATAAATGCTCATAATTCTACAGAGAATGCATTTGCAATAAAATATTTCTTTTCAAAGTATTTTAATATCAAAAATTTCTATATGGGAAATAAAAAAGATGGTAATTCTGATGATTTATTAATTAGAGCTGATAAAAATCCAAATAGAAAAGGTGTTAGTCTAGTAATTGGTGATACTAAAAGTGATTTATTAGATGATATATCTAAATATGAATTACTAATTCAATTTGGTTCGGAGTTAATTGAGCAATTTGATGAAAGTAAATTCAAAAACATCAAAAATTTTGTTGTTTTTGCCACAAATAAAAATAAAATAACGGATTTAGCATCTATAATTATTCCTAATAAGTCTATTGCAGAACAAACTGGAACTTTTATAAATGAAGATTCTAGAATGCAAAGATTTTTCCCTATGATAAATAATAAAACATATAAGCCAAGTGTAAATGGTGTTGTACAAATAGAAAGTGATAGAGATGATTTGCAAGAAATATATAAATTAATTAGTGGAATATCCAAATTAGCTGGTTTTGATTTGAGATTAAACTCCATTTTTGATATTATGAATTTGATGAAAAAAGAATTAAAGCCTTTTGAAGACTTTAAATATAGTTCACTTGGTAAAAACGGTTTAATTATTGAAGGATTATAATTATGATTACAATTATTCTTTGGGCTCTTTTAAAAATAGTTATTATAGTTGGTTTTACCATGGCAATGGCAGCTCTTTTAACTATTACCGATAGAAGAGAAAGTAGTATGATTCAGGACCGCCTTGGCCCTAATAGAGCACCGCTGTTTAGTTCTGAAGTATGGAATGTTACTGGCAAGATTAGGTTGATAGGTATTGTTCATGTTATTGCAGATGCTTTAAAAATGATTTTTAAAGAAGATTTTGCCGTTAAAAAAGGTAATAAGTTTATACATACAATATCTCCCATTTTGGCATTCTCTCCTGGTTTGGTTATATTAGCCGTTATACCTTTTGGTGGTACAACTGCTGGTGGATTGAGTTTTCAAATTACTGATTTTGGACCAGGCGTATTGTTTGCTTTTGCTTTTGCTTCACTTGGTGTTTATGGTATTGCTTTGGCTGGTTGGTCTTCAAATAGTAAGTTTTCATTACTTGGTGGTATTAGGGCTACTTCTCAAATGATTTCTTATGAAGTCGCATTAGGATTAAGCTTAATGGGAATATTTTTAATATTTGGTACACTGAATTTAGGTGAAATTGTTCAAGGACAACAAGCATTAAATGCAAATGGAACCCCAGACTTACTATTTGGTTTCTTACCTAAATGGGGTTTGTTTTTACAGCCTTTTGCATTGTTTTTATACTTTGCGGCTGCTACAGCAGAAACCAAAAGAGCTCCATTTGATGTTCCTGAAGCTGAATCAGAATTGGTTGCGGGTTTCTTTACAGAATATGGAAGTATGAAAATGGGGGCATTTTTATTTGGTGAATATATTGAAGTAATTATATTTTCCATGATGTTTACTACCATGTTTCTAGGTGGATATCATTTGCCATATTTATATAGTGATGGTTTTCACTTTTTTGGTCATAATCTTGAAATAAATGCGACATTAGTTGCGATGATTCAATTGTTTACATTCTTTGGAAAAGTTATATTTGTAGCATGGTTTCATTTAGTAATTAGATGGACTCTTCCAAGATTTAGATATGACCAGGTTATAAATTTAGGTTGGAAGATGCTTTTTCCTGCTGCATTATTAAATATGGCAATTACTGCGATTGTTCTTACTTTTATTAAATAAGGGGTTACAATGACTAAAAAAGGAAAGGTAATTTCAAAACATAAATATACATTTTGGGAAAAAATCTATTATCCTGAAATCATGAAGGGGGTTGGAGTTTCTTTGAAACACTTCTTTGGGAATATTAGAAAAAGAAAATATATTCCAACTCTTCAATATCCAGAAGAAAAACAAGAATATCCTGAGATTTTTAGGGGTCGTCACAGATTAATGGAAAGAGAAGATGGTAGTCTTAGATGTGTTGCATGTATGATGTGTGCAACTGCTTGTCCTGCAGAATGTATCTATATTGAATCAGAAGAAACTGATGACAAAAATATAGAGAAAAAGGCTAAAGTTTTTGTTATTGATGAATTAAGATGTGTATTTTGTGGTTTATGTGTAGAAGCATGTCCAACAGATGCAATTAGAATGGATACTAAAGAACATGTTCCTCCAGAATATTCAAGAGAGGCATTCGTTTATGATATGGAAATGTTATTAAATAAAGCAGGAAAATCTATTGCCATTCAAGGCGGAGATCCAAACTATATATTAAATCCTAAAAAATAATTACCCAAAAATAAAATCTTATTGATAATTATTAAATTTACAGTATTTTATTTGACAATATTACTTATTAAGTGCTAGACTTTCGTGTTATTATTTTTAGGGAGCAAACTAAATGGTAAAAGATCGTATGGGTGAAATACTTTTAAGAAGTAATAAAATTACAATGCAACAATTTCAAAAAGCTAAAAGTGAAAGCAGTAAAACAGGAGAATCTGTTACGGCTGCATTAATAAAAATGGGTAGTGTTAATGAAGACGAAATGGTTAAATTTGTTGCTAAAAAATATGGAATGCAAGTTTTTCCTTTAGAAAATTTTGAAATAGATGAAGACTTAAGAGAAATTGGTGTTGAAGAAAAGTTTTGTAGAGAGAATCAATTAATACCAGTATCAAGATCTGGCCAAACTCTTATTGTTGCAATGGCAGATCCTTCAAATTTAAGTGCTAAAGATGCTTTGGGATATATGACGAATGGCTTGAAAATAAGTCCAACTGTTGCAAGTGCAAGAGTTATAAATGAGGCAATTGATGGCTTTTATGGTCAACAAGATAGCTTAGGTTCAATGTTTGATGATTTAAATATGGACGATATTGATTTTGATAGTGGTGAAGATGATGATGAAGAGTTTTCAATACAAGCTGGTAATGAGGCACCTGTTGTTAAACTTGTAAATAAAGTTTTAACGGATGCTATCGTAAAAGGAGCGTCTGATATCCATATTGAGCCTTATGAAAAATCATATAGAGTTAGATATAGAATTGACGGAGTCTTACAAGAAGTTCTAAGGCCTCCTAAGAAATTAAAAAATGCCATTACTTCAAGAATAAAAATTATGGCCGCTCTTGATATTGCAGAAAGAAGAATTCCACAAGATGGTCGTATTAAATTAAAACTACCAAATGGAAAAGATATGGATTACCGTGTATCGGTTCTTCCTACTTTATTTGGAGAGAAGATAGTTCTTCGTTTATTAGATAAAGAAAATCTTAGATTAGATATGACTAAACTTGGTTTTGAGCAATTTCAATTTGAAATGTTTCTTGATGCGATTAATAAACCTTTTGGAATGGTTCTTGTTACGGGGCCAACGGGTAGTGGAAAAACTAATACCTTATACTCTGCTTTAAGTTCATTAAATAAAGTTGATGTTAATATTAGTACTGCAGAAGACCCAGTTGAGTTTAACCTTGATGGTGTTAATCAGGTTAACATGAATGAAGATGTTGGTTTGACTTTTGCTGCATCATTAAGGTCTTTTCTTAGGCAAGATCCAGATATTATTCTTGTTGGTGAGATAAGAGATTTTGAAACAGGTGAAATTGCAATTAAAGCTGCTTTGACTGGTCATATGGTTTTATCTACTTTGCATACAAATGATGCTCCATCAACAGTTACTCGTTTATTGAATATGGGTATTGAATCATTTCTTGTAACAGCATCTTTAAACTTAGTTGTAGCTCAAAGGCTTGCAAGGAGAATTTGTTCAAATTGTGCTGCACAAGACCCTGATGTAACCAAAGAGCAACTTATTGAAATGGGGCTTAGTCCTGAAATGGCAGATGTTAGAAAAGTAAAAAAAGGTAAAGGTTGTAGTAAGTGTAACAATACTGGATTTAAAGGAAGGGTAGGTATTTATGAAGTAATGCCTATGGTAGAAGTAATTAAAGAGGCTATTCTAAATGGTGTTTCATCAACAGAGTTAAAGCAAATTGCTATTGAAGAGGCGGGATTTAAATCAATGAGAGCCTCTGCGTTAAATAAATTACTTGAGGGTGTAACTAGTGTTTCTGAAGTATTAAGAGTTTCAGCAGCAGATTAATAAGGAGATATAATGGCGGAAAGAACTAGTTTACAACAGTTATTGAAAGTTATGGTTGAAAATGGAGCGAGTGATTTACACATTACTGTAAATTCACCACCCCAATATAGAATTAATGGCTCTCTTGTACCATTAAAGTTACCACCTTTAACACATATTGAAACTCAAAGATTGGCTTATTCTATATTAAATGATGCTCAAAAACATAAATTTGAAGAAGAAAAAGAATTAGATTTATCTTTTACGATTAAAGGATTAAGTAGATTTAGGGCAAATATATATAATCAAAGGGGAACGATTGCAGCTGCTTTTAGGTTAATTCCAACAACAATTAAATCATTTGAGGAGCTTGGACTTCCTGATATTCTTTCTGAGTTAGCTGCAAGGCCAAGAGGATTAGTTCTTGTTACTGGTCCTACAGGTAGTGGTAAATCAACTACTTTAGCCGCCATGATAGACAAAATAAATAGAGAAACTTCTTCACATATATTAACTCTTGAAGACCCAATAGAATTTGTTCATTCACATAAAATGTCAATTATAAATCAAAGAGAAATCGGTTCTGATACTTTTAGTTATGACAAAGCCTTAAAATATATTTTAAGGCAAGACCCTGATGTTGTTCTTATTGGTGAAATTAGAGATAGAGAAACTATTGAAGCTGCATTGGAAATTTCAGAAACAGGTCACTTGTGTCTTGCTACCCTTCATACAAATTCTGCTGTTCAAACAATAACAAGAGTTGTTGATATGTTTCCTGCAGATAGGCATGACCAAATTCGTTCTCAGTTGTCATTTGTTCTTGAAGGAATAGTAACTCAGTTGTTAATGCCTAAGGAAGATGGGAATGGTAGAATTGTTGCAACAGAAGTATTAATTCCAAATACTGGAATTAGGCATCAAATTAGAGAAAATAAAATGTCTCAAGTTTATAGTTCTATGCAGACAGGTCAAAATATTTCAGGAATGATAACTTTAAATCAAACTTTATATAATTTATATAAAAATAAACTTGTTAGCCTAGATGAAATATTAAATAAAAGTCCAGAGCCATTAGAATTAAAACAAATGTTGTCTAAGAAAATGGGAATTGCTTTTGATGAACTTAAGACAAATTAATAATTTTTTTTCTCTTGAAAAATTAACAATTCAAACATTTTTAAGAATAATTTTTATAATTATAATCTTTATCTTTGATTTTATTTCAACAGAAACTAAAGATAATAATCTTATAGCTATAAAAATTTCTTTTATATTGTTTACTATTACTGTATCTATTTTATTTGTATTACTTATTAGATATCATGAACGAAAAATCTTTTTATTATATTTACAAGTTTTTATAGATTTGATTTTAACAACAGGAATAATATTTTTAATTCAAAAAACAAATTTTTTAATTACATTTTTATATCTATTAAGTATTACAAATGCCTCTATTGTTTTATTTAGGGCAGGGGCTTTTATTGCAGCAATATCTTCTACTATTTTGACTGTTACTGTTTATTACATAATGATGAGTTTAGAAATATTAACTATAGATTATAGCTTTTTATTAAAAAATTCTATTTATAACATTATAACCTACTTTTCCTATGCAACAATTATTTCTATTTTAACAGAATCTTTAGCCAAAAAAGATGAATTAATATATAGAAGAGAAATAGAGTTAAATATTGAGAAGCAAATTAAAAATACTGTTATAGATAAAATGTATAGTGGTATTA
The DNA here is from genome assembly GCA_027064085.1 of bacterium. Classification (GTDB taxonomy): domain Bacteria; phylum UBP6; class JAFGXH01; order JAFGXH01; family JAFGXH01; genus JAMOQH01. Next base: position 19,472 of record JAMOQH010000172.1, read on the forward strand.
TTGTACTTGATAGAGACTATAATGTTATTTTCATAAATGTTAAAGGATTAGAAGTTTTAAATATCTCTGAATATAAAGATTTAAAAATTAATGATTTGTTTAGTGATTTGATAAATTTTGAAATAAATCAAAAACGAGAAATAAATTATAAGGATAGAATATTAGGAATAACAATAACTGATTTAATTGATGAAGAAAGCGATATAAAGGGAGTTTTGATTATTTTTAAAGATATCACTGAAGAGCTAAAATTAAAAGAAATAATCAGAAATCAAGAAAAGTTAGTTTATCTAGGTAAAATATCTGCTTCAATTGCTCATGAAATCAGAAATCCTCTTGCATCAATATCTGCATCTTTGCAAATAATTCCAAGATTTATAGATAAAAATCCTGATAAAATTAAAAAATTAACAAATATTGGTTTAAAAGAAATTAATAGATTGGACCTACTTATAGCTGATTTTTTAGATTATGCAAAAATTGATAAATTAAATATTGAAAAATTAGATTTACTATTGGTCTTAAATGAAATAAGTGAGTTATATGAATTTAAAAATGGTGAAGATTTAATAATTAAGCTTAATGATTTAGAAGAGATTCTAATTAATGGAGATAAAAATAAATTAAAACAAGTTTTTATAAACTTAATCAAAAATGGGTTTGAAGCAATTGAAAATGAAAACAAGCAAATAATAATAGAATTATTAGAAAGTCGAAGTGAGTATATAATTATTATAAAAGATAATGGAGTTGGTATTGAAAAAGAAATAATAAAAAATATATTTGAACCATTTTTTACAACTAAAAAAACAGGTACTGGTTTAGGCCTATCGTTGGTTAATAAATTTATTTCTTTACATCATGGTAGAATTAATATAAATTCTAAATTGGGTGAAGGCTCTGAGTTTATAATTAATCTTCCCAAAATAAATATGGAGGAATATGATGAATAAGAATCTCTTGATTATTGATGATGAAGAATCAATTCTTGATACCTTTTCTATATTTTTTGAATCTTTTGACTATAATGTTTATACCGCAGACAGCTATGATAAAGCAATAAATATCATTAAAACCAATGAGTTACAAGTAATTATTACGGATTTAAGGCTGGGAAATAAAAAATCAGGATTAGATATATTATCTTTTACTAAAAAGTTTAATGATAGTATACAAGTTATTCTAATTACGGCTTATGCATCTAAAGAGACGGCTTATGAAGCAACAAAACAAGGAATATACGATTATATCATTAAACCAGTTAATTTAGATACATTAAATATAATAACCGAGAGAGCTATAAGGAAAAATTTATTATTAAATAATATAAAAGAAACTGAAATAGATGAGAGTAATGAGGTTGATTACATTATAGGTGTTTCTAATAAAATAAAAGAAATAATAAAAATGTCTAAAAAAGTAGCTAAATCTAATGTAAGTGTATTAATTACAGGAGAAAGTGGTACGGGAAAAGAATTAATAGCAAAGTTAATTCATGAATTTAGTGATAGAAGTGATAAATCTTTTTTACCATTAAACTGTTCCGCATTGCCCGAAAACTTAATTGAATCAGAGTTATTTGGTTATGATAAAGGTGCTTTTACTGGTGCAAATAAAAATAAAGATGGAATATTTATTGCTGCAAATAATGGAACTGTATTTCTTGATGAGATAGGAGAGTTGCCATTACAAGTACAGCCTAAATTATTAAGAGTTTTACAGAATCAGTATGTAAAAAAAGTTGGCTCTAATTTTGAAACTAAAGTTAATGTTAGAATTATTTCTGCAACAAATAGAGAATTAAGAAAAGAGATAGATGAGAACAAATTTAGAGCGGATTTGTTTTATAGGTTAAATGTAATTAATATTGCTCTTCCTCCACTTAGAGAAAGAAAAGAAGATATTATTCCTTTAACTGATTTCTTCATAAAAAAATTTACAAATAAATTTGGAGTAAACATAAAGGGAATTACTACAGAATTAAGGAAATATTTACTTAATTATAATTGGCCTGGAAATATTAGAGAATTGGAAAATCTTATTGAAAAATTAATTACTCTTGAAACAAATGAGTATTTAACTACTAAGTATATAGGAAATGAGAATATTAATGATTTTGAAGATATTAAAAGTGATATAACTACACAAATAAATAATGATGAGATTATTTTTCCTATAGAGTTAGATAAAATTGTAGAAAACTTAGAGAAGAAATATATAAAATTAGCATTAGAGGAAACTAATGGAAAAAAACAAGAGGCTGCAAAGTTATTAGGAATTACTTTTAGATCTTTTAGGTATAGAATTTCTAAATATAATATAGAAAAGGAATAAATCATGAAAATAGAAAAAGAAGCATTGTTTGCTAGTTCAGTTGGAATTGAAATTGCTCTTTCAATTGGATTAGGTATGTTTTTAGGTTGGTGGTTGGATAAAAAATTTGATACTGAGCCATGGCTTTTTATATTATTTTTGTTTGCAGGGCTTGGTTCTGCAATAAAGGCAGTTATTAGAATTATGAAAATGGTTGATATGCAAGATGAAACTAAAGAAGAGCTAACTAAACTTACTGATAATTCATTTCAATTAAACAAAAGTGATTTTAAAGAAGATGATAATATTCCTGATTAAGATAGATAGTTATTTATATTTTCTCCACCCATAAAATGGGCGAGTTAATTTTGATTTAAATAAGATTTATTAACTTAATATTATTTTAGAATACATAAAAGTTTATATATTTTTTAATATATTGACAATTTGCAATAATTATTTTAAAATAGTTTGGTATTTTGGGACCTTTAATTTTGGAATATAAACAAAAAAAGGATATTAAATTTAATATAATCATATCAATTCTTTTTGGAATGATTATTTCTTTTATTAATATCTCAGACAATATTATATATAAACTAACTGATTTTAAGGTGGGAGATGTTTCTCCAATAAATTTATTAACACCTCCATTTTCAGGCTTAAAATCTTCTTTTTCTGCAAAAGCAACCAGAAATGAATTGTTTTGGCTTAAAGAGGGAGAAATAATAACTAAACATCATATAGATTCGTTAAAAATATTTTTTAAAGAGCCTATTCTTGAGTTTGTTGTATATACTTTTCTTATATCAATAATACTAATTTTCTTTTTAAGTTTTGTAAATATGTTAACAAAAAATAAAAAATTAATATTATTGTTTATTATTTTATCGATTTCAGTTTTTACAAAATTTACAACAACATATTCATCTATATCAATATATAGCTTTCCGTTTATTGGAATGTTAGGTTTAATGATGGTTTTCTTTGAGAAAAATTTTGTTAGAGCTTTAAATATTACTTTAGCATTTATTATTTCTATCATTTATAGTTTTAATCCTATTATACTGTTTTCTTTTGTCGTTTCGGGAGGATTTTCATTATTTTTATATAAAAAAGATGAAAAGGAACTTGATTATGTTTTTCCTTTCATTCTTGGTAGTTTTTTATTGGTTTTAATTGTATCAATTTTTGATTTCTTTTTTTATATACCTATTTACACAGATTTAATCAATATTTCTTGGAGTTTAATTGCTCTGCCTGTATTATATATAACAATACAATTATTAAAGGTTTATAGTCCTTTTTTTAAAAAATATGATATTTTAAACTATTTAGATTTAGAACATCCCCTTTTAAAAATAATTAGAGAAAAGGCTTCTGGTACATGGCAACATAGTTTAGCTATGGCTAACATGGCAGAAACTGTTGCAAATGAAATTGGTGCTAATGGAATGCTCTGTAGAGCTGGAGCATATTTTCATGATATTGGTAAAACAAAACATCCTGAATATTTTATTGAAAATCAAGATGGGGAAAATCCTCATAACGCACTGTCTCCAACAGAATCAGCAAGAATGATTAAATTACATGTTACTGATGGCATGAAAATGGCAGAAGAATATATGCTTCCGGAATATATCTCTCAATTTATTGATAAGCATCATGGGACAACTATTTTGGAGTATTTCTATGAAAAGGCTGCATCTGTAGAAGGTGATACTATTGATATTGAAGATTTTAGATATCCTGGAAGAAAACCAGACAGTAAAGAAACTGCAATTTTAATGATTGTTGATGCTGTTGAAGCTGCGTCAAGAACTTTAATTGAACCAACTCAACAGGATATTGAAACACTTATTACAAGGATAGTATTTAGTAAATTATTATTCAATCAATTAAATCAATCAGGTTTAACACTTACAGAACTGAGAAAAATTATTGTAACTTTAATCAACACATTAAAAAGTAATTCACACACTAGAGTAAAATATCCTTGGCAAACTAAAAATATAAAAAAGGAGAATTGATGTTTGGTATTGGGGGTGGAGAATTAATAATTATATTACTTATTGCATTTATTTTTATTGGGCCAGATAAATTTCCTAGTTTAGCTAAATCCTTTGGTAAAGGCTTAAAGAGCTTTAAAGATACTAGTTCTGAAATAAAAAAGACAATATATGAGGAAATGAAAGATACTGATCTAGACAAAATAAATGTTGTTACAGATTTACAAGATGAAATTAAAAAGGCGAAAGAAGGCTTAAATCCAATAAATAAAGATCTTAATAAAACAATAGAAGATGTGTTTAATGATAAGAAATCTTAGAGGTAAAATATGAAAATAACACCTGTATCTAATTCTGTACAATTATTAAAATTATTGATAGTTTTGTTTTTTCTACCCGTTGTTTCTTTTTCTTATGAGAAAATGATTCATATTCATGTAAATAATTTAAATTCTTTTTATAAAAATATGAATAATAATAAAGTTTTTAATAAAGTTAATAAATCAAAAAATTGGAGTACTTTTAAGTATAGTAAGCTGTATGTTAGATTATTTGATGATATAAAAAAAATAGATTCAGATAATAAAATATTGAATTTTAAAAATATTGAAAAATTACCAAATGGATCAATGGATTTTTATTTAATTAACATTGAGAAGGAAAATTTTATAGCTAAAATAAAGTTAGAAAAATCACAAGTTGCAACATTAATAAATATTGACTTTGATAAACTTGAATCTACAATGTTTTTAGGAAAGAAAATCTATAAGTATCAAAAAATTCAATTAGTGTTAGATAATGATTATTTATATTTAAGTAATAATTTAAAGTATTTAAAAGCGTTTTTTGAAAATAAAAATAATTCTAATACAGATATTACCTTAAAGAATAAATATAAGAATTTTATTTATATAAATTTAAAAAAAATAAAAGGGACTCCTTATTTAAATAATTATTGGTTTACGAATTTAAAAGATTTTTCTAACTTTGAATCAATAATTGTTCAATTTAATTTAACTCAAACACTTTTTGAGGAAAATGGAATAATAAGTTTAAAAAATGAAGAAAATAATATGAAAAAATTAAAAATAATAGATAAAAAATTTAAAATTACACTATTTGATAGTAGAGGGAAATTTAGAATTTCTCCGTTTCTTAAAAATAAAAATATCAATATATATTCAGTTGTAAGTAATGATTTTAAATCAAAAGTTTATCTTGCAAAATATATAGGCAAAAAATCATTTAAAGATTTTCTAAAAACAATATCTCCATCTGCGAAAATAATTAAAAATGAATTACTTGAATATCATTATGGTCTTATGAATAGAAAAGTTGTTTATATAAAAATAATAGATAAAAATTTATTGTTTTCCAATAATATAAAATTGTTAAGCGATATAAAATTAAAAGAGAATAACAACTTATATCAGAAGATTGAAATATCCGATTTTAAAAATATATCAGAAGAATTATTGAAAATATCTAAACTAGATAAGAATAATTATTCTTATAATAGCTTTTTAAAGAGCTATTTATTAAATTATATGAATATAAAATATTTTAAATATGATTCTAGTTTTAAAGATAACAATAAATTAGAATTTAATACAAAAATAATATTTTAGTTTTATTAACCATTGACGATAATATGGGTAGGAGGACCTTATGCTTACATTAAGCCGAAAACCAGGAGAGTCCATCCGTATCGGCAATGATATATTAATTATTGTTCAAGAGGTTAGAGGAAAGGTTGTTAAAATTAGTATTGAAGCTCCAGAAGATATGACTATATATCGAGAGGAGCTATACAAGAGAATTGTTGCAGCAAATCTAGAATCAACCTCTTTATCAGATCTTGCCGACTTAGAAAAGGAATTAAAAGATTTACCTGATTTTTAGGAGGTGTTATGAGGGTATCAACGGTAAGATTTGGAGAAATAGAAATTAAAGATTCTGATTTAATTCATTTTCCTGGAGCTATATTAGGGTTTCCAGCATCTAAATCATATTTCATTATTGAGGCAGAGGATAGTGCTTTTTTTGCATGGTTACAATCTGTTCAAGAACCTGAATTATGTTTTGTTGTGACAGACCCTTTTATTTTTAAAAAGGATTATAGTGTTAATTTAACAAATAAGGAAATAGAATCATTATCAATAAAAGAAGCAAATGAAATTAATATTTTATCCATTGTTTCCATAAATTCTAGAAGTAATGGGCAAATAAATATAAACCTAATGGCTCCACTAGTTGTAAATGCCACAACAAGAGTTGGTTATCAGTTAATTAAAGAAGAATATACTCATCATCTAAGGTATAATATCAAGCCTATTTTAAGAAAGATGGCAGAGATTGAAGAAATGGATAGAAAAGCATTTGATAAAGCAGATGTTCAAAAGCAGGCTGTTAGTTAATTTATTTACTAGTTACACTATTCTTTATCTTACTTTGCTTAATAATGTTTAATTGTCTATAGTTAAAGAAATGCCGTGAATTACATAAAAAATCATTAGAAAACTTGACAAAAACTATGAAGTCTTTTAATATTATAAATTAAATGTTTGGGAGTATACATGAAAGGAATTATATTTTTTTTGACACTATTTTTAATGATTATAGCTTCTAGTTGTACAAGTAGTTCAACTGATAATGGAAGTCATGGGAAAGAAAAGCCTGAGTTTATTCTAGACTCTCTAGGTACATCAGGATATGCATCAGACGCTAATCCTCTTGAAATTGTTTTTATTATTGATGAAAATTCAATAAAGGGAGATGTCCCTTATAAGTTTATTTGGGATTTTGGTGATGGAACTAAATCAGAAACTAGTACTAAACTAGAAAAAACGCACTTATATAAAAAACAAGGTATTTATACTGCAAAAGTTATTATGCAAGACAATGATTATGTTTCAGATGAGAAAACTCCTGATGAAACATATAGCCAAGAACTTACTATTGTTGCTAAATCTAAAGTAGATTTAGTTGTACAAGTTGCTCAGATAGATAAAATTGTATATGATAAAGGTGATGAGGGTAATGTTACAATTAAAATCGCCAATTTAGGAAATGAAGCAACAACTGAAACTGTAAAATTAAAGGCATTTTTATCTGAGGATCAAAAGCTAGATAAAACAGACTATGAACTTGGGGTAGTTGATTTAGAGTCGTTGGCAGAAGCTGAATCTATTGAGAAGGAAATTCCATTTACTATTTCAAATGATTTAACTCCTAAAAATTATTGGGTTATTATAAAGGTAGATTATGATAACCTTTATATTGAATCAAATGAAGGAAATAATACCAATGTTATTAATTCTCAGGTTGAAATATTAGGTGCAACTGGTAAGTCTCCTGATTTAGCTTTTGATTCTGTTGATTTACCAGAGTTTTTTATTGTAAATGATCAATTTAAAATAAATGCAAATATAATAAATCAAGGTGAAACCGCATCTTTACCATTTTCATATAAATTAGTATTATCTAAAAATGAAACTCTTGATGCTACAGGAGCTGAAGATAATGATGATATTATATTAAAATATGATTTCGTTTCAGATTCAATAATTTCAGGAGATACTTTAGCTATTTCTGTTCAAACTTCGATTCCTGAAGAAGGAAACTACTATTTATTTCTTATCTTAGATCCAACAGATGATGTGAAAGAATCCGATGAAAATAACAACATATATAAATCTGAAAAAATTACAGTAGGAAAAACTCTTACTGGAGTTGATCTTGTTCCATTCAATATAATAATAAACCCTTTAACTAATATTACTAAAGGAAAAACTCTTTCTGTTAGCTACTCTATTAAAAATAGAGGAAATCACCCTGCTTTAAAAACTAATGCTAGAGTACTATTATCAACAGATGAAAGTTTAGATGATAGTGATATTTTATTACCTTTTGAAGGTGGTGATTTGGGAGAAATTGATCCTATCGCTGGGGCTGTAACCATAGAAAAAACACATAGAGTTGCAGTTCCTGATACAGAAGATTTCCAAGAAGGAGATTACTATATTCTTGTTGATATAAATTACATTAAAGAAAATGAAACAGAAAGGCCAATTGAAGAAGCAGATTACTCTAATAATTTATTATCAAGTGAAAAGATTACTATTGGAGGTTCTAGTGGTGGTTGTACAAAAGATATTCTTGTTGATAATTTAGAAATTCTTCCTACACCTGCTTTTGAAAGCTCTCCGTTTACTGTTAAATTTAATATGTCTAATGTAGGAAGTGAAAATGTTGCTTCATTTGTGACTAAAATATATACTGGAAATCCTAATGTTGATTTAGATGATGATAATTATCTAAAGAAAAACTACAATGTATCTAGATTATCTGCAAATGGTACTTTAACTAAAGAGATAATACTTGATATTCCAAATCACTTACCTGAAGATAGATATTGTGTTTTAATAAAAGCCGATGCAACAAATACAATTGGAGAATGTGATGAGCAAAATAATATTTTAAATTATTGTTTTGATGTAACCACAAGGGGTGATAATAATGATATTACTTTATCTGATATAGATGTATCAGAAGAAAGTATAGATTTAAATGAAAACAATAAAATAAATGTTAATTTTAAAGTATCAAACTTAGGTACAACTAATACGGCAACATTTTATTGTAAAGCATATCTTTCACCGGATAATGAATTTTCTCCAAATAATGATTTTTCTGTACTTGAAAGTTATACTATTTATAATATTTTAGGTGGAACAGAACAAAATATTACTGATTATGAGATTACAATTCCTAAAAATATGGGAGATAGAGATTATAAATTATTTATTAATTGTGATGATACAAAAATTGTTCCTGAAACAGATGAAACAAATAATTTTCTTGTTTATGAAAACAATATAAATGTAAAAGGAAGTGATTCAGGGTGTAATGCTGATATTTATGAAATTAATGATATTAGTGATTTAGCTAAAGAAATTGATTTGACTAGTGATATTACATCAGGTTTATGCGACCAAGATATCGATTGGTATAAATTTACTCTTAATAAAACACATAAATTTAGAATAGATCTAGAGCAAGGGTTTTCCGATAAAGATATTGATTTAGTGCTATATAAAATGAATGAAGATGATGAACTTGTAGAAGTGATGGTTAGTGATTCAACTGAAATCAGAGAAACTATAGAAAAGAACATTTTAACTGATGAAGATGAAGGCTTATATTATTTAAAAGTATTTCCAAAAGATTACTCTACAATGTCTAAAACAGATTATACTTTACAGGTATCCTATGAAGAAGTTGGCGGAGTGGGGATAGACTTGTCTTTAAAAGATGTAAATACTGATACTATTAACAATATTATGACCGATGAAGAATTTACATTAAACTTTAGTGTTGAAAATTTGAAAAATAATGATTCTGGTAATTTTGTAATTGGAGTTTATTTATCTTCTGATAATGAGATTTCTAATGATGATGTAATGCTTGGTCTTTTGAATGCAAATTCTTTAGGGCTTTTAGAAAAACAAGATTTTGAAGCAACGATGACTCTTACGGAAAGTTTAACTAGTGGAACATATAATTTAATTATAAAAGTAGATCCTTATGGTTTAATCACAGAAACAAATGAAGATAACAATGCTTATACAAAAGAATTAATGGTTAATTATAACTCTTCATGTGAATTAGATTTGCTTGAGCCTAACTCATGGGATCCTTTACTAGGTAAGGTTGTTTCTAATGGTAACTATAGTAATTTAAAGTTGTGTTCAGATGATAAAGATGTTTATTTGATATATCTAAAAAAGAATTCTGAATTTACTGTCAATGTATATTTTACTGATGATGAGGGGGATATCGAAATTAAACTATATAAGCCAAATGATACAAGTTATTCAGGTAGTGTAGCAAGTTCTACTAGTTCAAGTGATAATGAAGATATTACCTATACTGCTGAAGAAACAGGTTTTTATATTCTTAAAGTATATAAATTTTCTTCTGGAGAAAGTGTTCAAACTTACTCTATGGAATTATCTGGTATTGTTGATGGATTTAACTTTATTAATAAAAAGTTAGAGATTCTTTCTAGTAATTTGGCTACAGATGAAAATACATTTTTGAAATATAGAATTGATTCTGAATCTACAAAAAATTTAACAACTGCTATGAATTTTAAAATATATTTATCTACAGATCCTATTTTAGATGACTCTACAGATATTATGATATATAATGAGCTTATTAATAGTTTTAATTTAGGAACTAATATAGAAAAAAGGGTTAAGGTTAGATTACCTAGTGGCTTGAGTACAGGAAATTATTATTTTATATCCAAAGTTGATGCAGATGATTCAATTGTTGAGCTTAATGAAAATGATAATACTAAAGTAAAAGTAGCAACTATAGTTGGAGAATGCCAAGAAGATAGGTTTGAAAGCAATAATTCTATGGCTGAAGCTGATAGAAATGATAGTATTCTTTCTGTAGGTACTTATGATAATTTAACAATTTGTCCAACAGATAGAGATTATTATAAAATATATTTAACATCTGGATTAGATTTATTTATCAATTTGTATTTTACAGATCCTATAGGAGATTTGGATTTAGTTCTCTATAATACAGAAGGTGTTTTAATTGCTGATTCAAGTTCAGAAACTAATGATGAACATATTCATTTTAATGTTTTAAATTCAGGCTGGTATTTTATAAGAGTTGATGGTGTTGAATATGATACTAATGCTTATAACCTAGAAATATTAACTCCAAGTTGTGATAATGTTAACTGTAATAGTGGAGTTTGTGATTTTACAGAAACTGGAGAAATGATTTGTGTTTGTGATGATGGTTACACTGGAGATACTTGTGATGTGTGTGCAGATGGTTACCATGATAATAATGGAGTATGTGAAATAGATGAAACTTGTCAACAAGATAGTTGCCAAGAAGCATTTAAAAATAGTTGTTCTGTTGTAGGTGGAGTTGTTGAATGTTCATGTAACAGTGGGTATACAGAAGATAATAATGGTAATTGTATTATAGATTGTGATATTACAGCAAATTTAGAGCCAAATGATGCTAATGATGCTTGTGTTTGTATAGATGGTTATCATGATGATAATGGAGTATGTGAAATAGATGAAACATGTGAAGTGGATAGTTGTACAGATACTAACAAGTCAGTTTGTAATGTTGTTGCTGGAGTAGTTGAATGCTCATGTGATGATGGTTACACTGGAGATACTTGTTCTGATTGTGCTAGTGGTTATCACGATAATGCTGGAGTATGTGATATTGATGAAACTTGTACTCCTAATCCCTGTACAGCTACTAACAAGTCAGTTTGTAATGTTGTTGCTGGAGTAGTTGAATGCTCATGTGATGAAGGTTACACCGGAGATACTTGTTCTGATTGTGCTAGTGGTTATCATCAAGATACAAATGATATAAGTTTGTGTATTGCTGATTAATGGTAATACTTGGCATTGACCCTGGCTCTATAACTTTAGGTTATGGTTTAATAGAAAAAAAAGGTAATAAATTAACTCATCTTGAAAATGGTGCTGTTTATATGAAAAACGAGCCCCTATCTGTCAAATTAGAGATGATTTATAATCAACTTAGTGATGTTATTACAGAATATAAACCCGAAGTTATGTCTATAGAAAATATTTTTTATGCAAAAAATATTCAGTCAACAATTAAATTAGCTCATGCAAGGAGTATTCCTATTTTACTTGCAAAACAACGGGGGTTAATTATATATCAATTTACTCCTCTTGAGGTTAAAAAATCAGTTACGGGTTATGGAAGGGCTGATAAGTCCCAAATGCAAAATATGGTTAAAGTTTTGCTTAAATTACCAGAAATTGCGGACCCCGATGCGAGTGATGCTCTTGCTTTGGCAATGACTTATGCTCATTTACCAAATTTTCAAAGGGATAAATACAGAGTTTAATTTTTATTTTTCTCCGAACCACCTCCATAAACCTATAAGTTAGATTTTTATATATATGATTAATTACACGGAGGTGAGACTAATTAGGAGATAATTAAATTTATTTATTTAACATATACATATTTTTAAGACTTAGGCTTAAAAATGCCTGTAATAACAGCTTAAAAGCTGTATGAAAGGCTAACTAAAACAAATATTTATTAAACTTATTTGCTAGTTTACTTAAATTGTTTAAAGTTGAAAATAAATCGTCTTTATGTTTAATATCAGGGATTGAGTATTTAGTATTTATATTATCAAGATATTCTTTTATTGTTTCAGATGGTTTTAAAGACATTGCATCATTAATTTTTTCTTTCATTTTATCAACATTTCCGATAATTCCATATAGTTTTGCTGTTGTGGCGAGAGTGTCTGTCATTAAATTTTTCTTTATATCATTATAATTTTCTTTATTGTTTTTTTGTTCTATTTCTTGAGTATTATTTTGTAAACCACTTGAAAACATTATTGCAGTAAATTTGAATAATTTTTTACTTCCTTCAAATAATTTTTCGTCCATATCTAACACTTCTGAAATATTGCTAAATAAATCATCTATTTCGTTACTAAATTTATCTATGCTAGTATTACTTCCATTTAGTGAAAAAAATGAATCTTTTAATTCTTCAAAATCCTTACCTTGGAAAATATCTGATAAATTTTGCTTTTTTTCATCTGATAAGCCGTTTTTACTATAAGAAAATAAGTCTAAACTCATAGATATTGAAGATGCTTTTGAAAAGTTTTCTCCTTCTATTGACTTAGATAGATTTAAATCAAAATGTCCCCAAAAAATGCTTTCCTTTTGCTTATTAGTAACATTTTTAGGGGTAATTACAACTAAACTACTATTAGCTGACTCTTCTGTTTTTTTAGTAACTGAAATACTACTTTTCTTTGATTGATTTGATATACTAGGCTCACTACTTCTTAGCATATCATTTTTAACTGAATCTAACATTTTGACCTCCTTGTCTATAAATGTAATTCATAGTTTAAATGAAACAATAACACACACATAAAGCTCATCGTCTAAAGTATTATAAACTTAAATTTTATTTTTTTATTAACTTTTTTAAAATAATATGGTCTAATATATATACATTGTTTGGAGGCATTATGTTAATTAAAAAGATATTATTATCATTTACGATATTATTATTTTCAACTAACTTATTTTCACAAGATAAAAAGATTGATAATTTCTTTTTAAAAGTTCAGGAAAAAAAAATAGAAAGATTAAAAGAAAAACTTTCTGATTTAGATAATAAAACTAAAACTAAAATTATATCTGTAATTCTTAAATATGATAAAAAAATATTTAATATTAGAAGAAAAGCAATGATGCATAGAAGAAATAAGGGGGTTAATTGTGCTAAAAGATTAAATAGAATAGAAAATCAACTTAAAATAAGAAAGAAGATTATAAATCTACAATTAAAAAAGATAACAGAATTAAAAAACTTAAATATTGATTGTAAAATCATAAGCAAAATTATTATTTTCGAAAGAAGATTTCTGAGAAAATTAAGAATGAATATGAGAAAAGGTAATCATAAGAGACAGCACTTTGATAATGATTAAAATTGAATTGCAAAATTAAAATATGCACTAATATTTAAAGTTTCTGTTGCTAATATTCTAGAGCCAATACTATTTATAGAATTAAATAATATCTCATGACCTTTATACATTGGATCATACTCATCACTGTCAATTTGGTCATTATCATTATGGTCAATGCCTTTACTTTGGCCAGTAATTAGGTGGTCTGTTGTGTAGCCAGCATTAACACCAGTTGTTATTCTTACATATTTTGTAGGCATAAAGCTTAAGTCTAAAAATAATGACAAAGTAGAATAGTCGTTTACAACAGTGGTAAGGCCAATGTAATCACTTATTTCAGACATTTCCATCCCTTTCATGTGATGTGAAAAATCTGCACCTAAGGATACTGAAAATTGGGCTAAAATATTTTTCATATCTGTAACTGAATCTCTAGTGTATCTTTCCCAAGGAATAAAATCTGTTGCAACTGTAAAACCAAATTTTGTACCTGGTTTATAGTATTCTCTATTTGCGTCTGATTTAAATATAGAATTACCAAATACAAATGGTTTTTCATACCAAAATTGAAATACAGGAGAAACAAAAGCATATCTTTTACTTAATGAGGTGCTAAGCCTTAACCAATGAACACCATCTTTCATGGAATTATCAGATAAGTCCATTTTACCTTCTAGCATATTTTTGACATCTGCTTTAGTGTATGGTGTTCCTGTAGGAGGCTCTCTGTTTTCAATTTCATTTAATTTTTTTTGTGAATATTGGTCTATGCTTCCAAGGGCAATTTTATATTTAATACCAATAACCCAAGATGGGTCAGTGTTATCCCTATCGTTATCTAGTATTCCCCATTTCAATGCAATGTCCAATGTTTTAAGACCTGCTCTAGTGTAATTAAGAGCATTGAAATCTTCGTTGTCATTAGTATATCTATTTGTGATAACATCTCCATTATCATCTGTCATTGCTTGAGTATTAAATTTGTCGTTCATTTTTTCGTATTTGTAAGGAAAAAAGATGTCTTGTCCACCTGTTCTTTCTAGATTCCAGAAAGTATTTCCTGCTCCATTATGAGATGGATTAGGAATAGGCAAACCAGCTTTGTCCTTTGATGCAGCATCTCTTGCTGTTGAATCAAAATCTAAAGTTCTTGTTGAACTAATATAAATAGGTAATGCAAAGTCTAGTTCTACATTTTTGTATAAACCAAATCTTAATTTAGGAGTAATGATATGTTCTTGTTTTTTATATTTGAAGTTGTTTGCATTAACAATGCCGTTATTTTTCATTTTATCATATTGGCAGTTAGTATCTTGAACATTATCAGCATTACAATAGTACTCTCTTTTTAGTTTTGTACCCTGATAATTATATTTATAATTAACTTCAATATTAAAATCCCAAGGATCAATATCGTCAAACGCGTCTAGTACTTCTGTTCTTCTGTTTGCAAATACAGAAGTAGCAACAATTAATAATGATAATACGATAAATTTATACATAACTAAAGCCTCCAAAATAGTCGAGATAGAATAACAATATATGATAAATTTGTCAAGATTTTTAAGATTTAGTTTGTATTTGATTGTTAGTTAACTATATTATTAGATTTTTTTATCATAATTTAGACTTTTAAAGGCTAAATTATCCTTGTAATAGATTTATTTATAAAGCTATGAAAAGGCAAAATTATTTTAATTCTAGTTTAATAAATGATAAATCATTATCGGGACCACGCCCTTTATGCTTTTTATCTGAATCTTGATAAGTAAATTTTCTTTTATCTCCATTAACATCAGTTTTACCCATAGGAGCATCAATATATTTTCTTAATGAAGAGGCATCCTCAACTTTTGCCTTTTTTAAGTCCATATGAGCAGTGGAGCCCTTTGCAGGAATGTCAATATCACTCATAACAGGGGAATAATCGGTTAATTCTTGAACTCCATCATACCAATATCCATTATATCTATCTCCTCTTTTACTCCACATGTGTCCTATTACATATAAGTTTTTTCCAACTAATCCTAAACCTTTTATATAATATCCTGCAATTTGATCTGATTGTTTACCAGAATAATAAAACATACTCCAATTTACTTTACCTGTTTTTAAGTCAGAGTTAACTAAATATCCATCACCAAATTGAGTGTCATAACCAACAACTCCTTTGATGTTTCCGATACCAACTCTTCCACCTGCATATAGAGAGTTTCCTAAAACTTTTACTATCATAATATTATTTTTTTGCCCATGACTGGCATTTTCTTTTCCCCATAAAAGTTTTCCATCTGGATTTACTTTTATGTAGGCAAATGAAGTTTGGGCACCCCTTACATCTACAGAAGCATAAATATTGCCTTCTTTGTCTAAATCAAGAGAATTTATATTTGAACCTACACCTGCATCAATTTTTTTAGCCCAAACAATTTTAGGAGTTTTTGTGTTCATGTTAGATACTTTCATTAAAAATGCTCTTCCATTTGCACTTCCACCAAGATATGCGTTGAATTTATCATCAACTTTGATGGCAAATGCTCTATCGTTATAACCAGCATATAAATCTATAGCTTTATTCATATATAATGAACCATCTTTTTTATTTAATGTTAGTAGCATTACAGTTGCATTATCCAAAGTTGAACCTGCAACAAAAACAAAATCACCTTTAACATCTACAGAATAAGCATCTGCTCTTTGCCATGCAATTTGAGAACTTCTAAATTCAGGACGCCACACCTTCTCCCATACAATAGAGCCATCTTTAGGATTAACTTTTATGATAAGAGCTGCGTAATTACTTCCTCCCTTTTTAGTTGTTACTCCTGCATAATATATGTAACCATCTTTATCTATAATTATAGAATTTGCACTACCACCGCTTTCACCATTTTGGCCGGGGTCAATACTTAAGTCATGTCGTTTTCCATACCAAACTTTTAACCATCCCAAGCTACCATCTGCTTTAATTTCACCCATGAATAAGTCAAAATTAAAACTATCAGCACCAGCAATCATCTTATTATTACCATAAAAATATGTATTACCGTTTTTAGCAACAACAGCTCCACTAACCATTTCATCTAAATCAGCTCCACCAAGTACTTTATCCATTAAGGTTTTAGTATGAGTAGATAAATTTCCATTACTTCCACCTTTTCCTGTTAAATTAAGAGTAAATTTTTGATTTTTATTATAGGTAATTATAAGAGTAGCTTTTCTTAAATGAGATGCTATAGGGAAAAACTTTAAGTTAAAGTAATAACCTTTTTGGGGTGCTATTTTTAAATCTTTAACTTCAAGTTTTTTAGGGTGATATGAGCCATCAAGTATTTGAAACTCCTCTTTCATTACACCTTTATCATGTTTAATCACTATAGAATTTATGATTAATTCTTTATCACTATTATTAGCAATTGTGAATAACTCAACATGTTTACTAAATAATGCTATAGTTGAGTTTGGAAATTCAAATGGCATATTATTTGTTTCACCATTTTTAAATTCATGGCTTTTTATCTTTAAGGTAAATGGATTTGTAGCAAATACATTAAAAGATAAAAATGCTATTGATAAAATTATTACTATTTTCATATTATCCTCTAAAAATTAATTAAATTGTTAATGATTGAAAATATTTTCACAAATGATTATTGAATTTCTAAAACAGTATATGATAAATCATCATCTGGACCATATCCATTGTGTTTTTCTGAAGAGTTACTGAAAGTAAATTTCCTTTTGTCTCCATTGTTATTAAGAGTTCCCATAGGAGCATCTATATACTGCATTGAAGAATTATAGGTGTCAGCATCTTGAACTTCGGCATCAGGAAGGTCAATATGGTCAACTAAGTCGTTACCAGTAAGAAGAGCGGTATCCGTTACGCTAGGAGCATAAGAAGTTAATGGTTGAACACCGTCATACCAATATCCATTGTATCTATCACCCGATTTTGACCACATGTGTCCAATTACATATAATTTATTGGCAACTAAACCTAAACCTTTTAAAAAATAACCAGCAATTTCATCTGTTCCTTTTCCAGAATAGTAAAATAAAGACCAATCCATCGCACCAGTATCTTTATTAGCTTTAATTAAATATCCGTCACCAAATTGAGTATCATAACCTACTATTCCGTTGATTTCACCTATGCCAACTCTTCCTCCAACATATACTGAACCACCTAGGTATCTTATTGTGTATACATTGTTTTTTTGTCCAGTACTTGCATTTTCATTCCCCCAAATAATAGAGCCATCTGTATCAAATTTTAGAAATGTAAATGATGTTTGAGCTCCTCTAACATCTAGAGCTGCATAAACCTTTCCATCTTCATCTATATCCATAGAATTAATATTAGTACCAACACCGCCATCAACTGATTTAACCCATTCAAGCTGAGGGTCTTGAGTATTTACTGAATTAACCTTCATAAGCATTGCACTTCCACCCATAGAACCACCCATATAGGCATTACCATTATTATCTACTTTTAAACAAAATGCTCTGTCATTTTCCATGTTAGTTAAGTCAAATGCTTTGTTAAAATAAAGAGAACCATCGGATTTATTTAATGCTAAAAACATTACTGCTGCATTATCTAGAGTTGAACCAGCAACATATACGAAATCACCTTTAACATCTACTGCATAGGCATCAGCCCTTTGCCAAGCAATTTGACTACTAGCAAATTTAGGACGCCATACTTTTTGCCAAATAATTGAACCATCAGCAGGATTTAGTTTTATTATTAAAGCAGCATAATTACTTCCAGAGCTTTTTGTTGTAACTCCAACAACATAAATATTTCCCTCTGCATCCATAGTTATAGAATTACTAGAGCCTCCACTTTCACCATTTTGACCTGGGTCAATACTTAAATCATGTTTAGGTCCATACCATACTTTTAACCAGCCTAAGCTTCCATCTGCTTTGATTTTTCCAATAATAATATCATTATTAAATCCATCTGCTCCTGCTATCATTTTATCATTTCCATAAAAGTATGTATTACCTTGAGCATCTGTAACAGATCCACTAATCATTTCATCTAAGTCTGCTCCACCTAATACTTTATCCATAACTGTTCTTGTTGGAGTAGAAAAGTTAGCATCACTTCCACCTTCTCCAGTTAAATGAAGTACAAAGGTTTTGTCTGTATTGTAGGTAATGGTTAAAGTTGCTGTTCTTAGATGAGATGCAACTGGATAAAATTTTATTCTAAAATCTAATCTATCATTTGCAGGAATAACCTCATCATTAATTTCTAATTTGTTGTCACCTATATTACCTTCTAGTAAAGTAAATTCTTCTTCCATTACTCTATCACCATAACTTAAAACCATACTATTTATAGTAACAGGGCTTGCTTCATCATTTAAAATACCAACTAAAAGAGGATACTTACTAAATAAAGCAATAGAGCCATGAACATTTGTTGGAATTGTTACTGTATCATTATCATGAAATTCAACAGTTTCAGCTAAAAGATGAAAAGGGGCAGGGTTTGAAGTTCCACCTTCACACTCAAAAGTAGTTTCATTACAAGTTTTACCAATTGCTGTACAATCTTGAATTGTTGTCCAAGAGTTACCACTTGTTCCACAAAGTTGCACTTTATTATTATTACATTTTCTTTCGCTAGGGGTACATTCTTGTGTATTTTCTTCACATAC
Source organism: bacterium (assembly GCA_027064085.1). Taxonomy (GTDB): domain Bacteria; phylum UBP6; class JAFGXH01; order JAFGXH01; family JAFGXH01; genus JAMOQH01. Next base: position 39,022 of record JAMOQH010000172.1, read on the forward strand.
AAAAGTTGTAGTATTACAAGTTTTGTTGCTTGTGGTACAATCTTCTGTTACATTCCATGAATTAGATGTACATGTTTCAATTTTATCACCATTACATCTTTTTTCATTATCTGTACAAGTAATTTCTGCTACACATTTACCTGCATCGCAAGTAGGTTTTGTAGAATCTTTACAATCTGCATTTGTTGTACATTCTGGTTTTGTATCTGCAACACAATTATGTTGGTCATTACAGATTTCATCTGTTTTACAATCAGATTTTGTTGCACATTTTCCTGTTGCTGTTTCGCATTTGTCAACATTACATGTTTGCCAATCTGCACAAGCAGGGTCACATTTGTTTTCATCATCGTTACCACATGCCACTATAAATAATGACATAATTAGCATAAAAAAAGCTATTCTCACATTTCCTCCTAAAAAAAATTGAATATTATTACTTAAAAAGCAATGATATCCCTAATGTTTATTAAAATCAAGTTATTAGACGCTTTTTATTAAAAAATATTCAATTTTTTTTGTTTTTACAATTATTACTGTTGTTACCTATTATTTTTATTAAAAAATATTTAAAATTATTAAATTATTTGACAAATTATTTCTTTATTGTTATTTTACATAATGAATGAACACTCATTCATTTTTTTAAGTTTGTTATTTATTATAAATATTGGAGGAAGTATGTCAGGAAAGTTCTTATTATTAAACAAAGAAGTACCATCATTTATGACACCTGAAAAATTTGAAGACCACATTGAGGAATTTGCAAAAACAGCTAGAGATTTTTTAGATAAAGAAGTTCATCCTGTTGCAGAAGAAATCCAATCAGATGAAGCAAAAATGATTTTAAATCCTAAATTAATGGCAAAAGCTGGAGAATTGGGTTTATTGATGATTGAAGTTCCTGAAGAATATGAAGGAATGGGGATGGATTTATCAACAGGTTTAAGAGTCGCAGAGCAAATGGATGAAGGTTCTTTTGGTACAACTTATATGGCTCATACAGGAATAGGAACTTTACCAATAGTATTTTTTGGTACTGAAGAACAAAAAAAGAAATATTTACCTAAAATATCATCAGGAGAATGGATTAGTGCTTATGGCTTAACTGAAACTGGTTTTGGTAGTGATGCACTTGGTGCAAAAACTAAAGCTGTATTAAACGAAGCAGGAACTCACTATATTTTAAATGGTTCAAAACAATTTATTACTAATGCTGGATTTGCTGATTTGTTTATTGTATATGCAAAAGTAGATGGAGAAAAATTTACTGCATTTTTGGTAGAAAAAACTTTTCCTGGTATTTCAACTTCCAAAGAAGAAAATAAAATGGGGATTCATGGTTCATCAACTCGTGCTGTAATCTTAGAAGATTGTGAAGTACCAGTTGAAAATGTTATGGGAGAAATTGGTCAAGGTCATAAATCTGCTCTTGGTATTTTAGATATAGGTAGATTAAAATTAGGTATTGCAGGTGTTGCAGGAACTAAAAGAGCTATTAAACTTTCTGTAGAGTATGCAATTAACAGAAAGCAATTTAAAACTCCAATTGCTCAATTTGGTATGATGAGAAATAAATTTGCAGAAATGGCAAGTAAATTATTTATGTTTGAATCTGCAATGTATAGAACAAGTGGTATGATAGATGAAGACTTAGCTAAAGTTGATCCTAAAGACCCGGATTTTAAGAAAAAAGTTGGTAAAGTATTTAAAGATTATGATGTAGAAACTGCTATGATGAAAGTAATGGGTTCTGAGCTTGGTTCTTTTTCTGTAGATCAAGGTGTTCAAATTCATGGTGGATATGGCTTTACTGAAGAGTACGAAATAGCAAGAATGTATAGAGATGCTAGAATTAATAGAATTTTTGAAGGAACTAACGAAATTAACAGATTATTAATTCCTGTTCAAATTTTAACTCATACCATGAAAGGTAAATTAGATTTAATGGGAAGCTTAAATCAAATATTGAAAGAGTTAAAAGAAGATAGTGTTGATAAGTCTTATGATAGTGAAAAACCTTTAGATAGAGAAATGAGAGTTGTAGAATTAACTAAAAAGTTAGTAATTTATACAGTTGGAACTTATGTTAAAAAATTCATGAATAAACTTGCTGATAAAACTTTTACATTTACAGAAGGAGAATACTACTATGAGCCAATTTCTAATTTAGTAATGGAAGCTTATCAAATGGAAAGTGGAGTTGTAAGAGCAAAAGAAATACTTGAAGCTAATATTAAAAATAAACTAACAAAAGAATATGTTGAATTAGCAACTTTTGAGGGATTTTCAAGAGTTAGGTCTATTGCTTCTCAACTAATTGCAACTTTATCTGTTGATGAAAAAGAACATTCAAGAAATATGGCTGGATTATGGAAATTAACTATGGATTACCCTGTTAATACTGCTGCATTAAAAGAAAAGATTGCTGAAGTTATTATTGAGCAGGGTAAATATGTTATCTAGTATACTTAACTTAAATTAATCAATTCATAATCAATAATTCCAAATTTATTAAGCAATTTCTTGTAAATATCATATCTCATAGAAAGATATAAGTTTTTTACAGTTTTATTTTTTAAAATGTCTATTATGCTTGAATAAAGTCCTTTTTCTTCTAGTTCAAGCCAGCCTATTTCGTCTATTATTATATTTTGGGTATTTATCTCCAATAAGTAGTTACTTACTATATCAAAATTATCTTTATTAAACTTCATACCATTGTCATAACAACAGCAAAGTAAGTATCTATTCTTATTTATCAATTCAAAGTAGTATTTTCTTTCTTTTCTATTTACACATTTGGTAATGATACCATTAAAATTATTGTTTATTTTGTTTTCTAAATAAGTTGTTTTTCCTATTCCCTTTTGGCCAGTAATAATAATTATATTCATATTTTACCATATAAATTATAAGAATAAGTCTATCATTTTAATATAAATAAATCAATTTTGAATTAAACTTGCACAGATCTAGTCATTTAGTTATAATTTAATTTCTTATTTTACTAGGAGATGCAATGAAGATAATTATTTTAATAGCTATAGTTTTAACAATTCCACTATTTGCAAAAGTGAATAGAATGACTATTCTTGATTTTGATAATAATTCAGGAGTCAGAAAATACAATTCTTTAGGAAAGGGTCTTGCTGATATGCTTACAACAGATTTAACCTATGTTAAAGGGCTAAAAATTGTTGAAAGAGAAAAACTAAGAGAAATAATGAAGGAGATGAGGCTATCTAAATCTAAATATATAAGTAGAAAGAATGCTCTTAGATTAGGGAAAGGCTTATCTGCGAACTGGCTTCTAAAGGGTAGTTTTACAACAATGAAGGGTAGAATGCGTATAGATGTAAATATTATTGATGTTCAAAGTGGTGAAATTGTTGAGTCGGCAACAGTAGAAGGTTGGACTCAAAAATTCTTTAGTTTAGAAAGAAGATTGATAAGAAAGATAATAAAGGCAATACACACTAAAGAACTTAGATTGAGTTATAATCCTGAAAATGATAAAAAGGAAGTTAAGGACTTTAAAGCTGTTATAAATTATTCAAAAGGTATTGATTTATATGATAAAGGAAAATTTAAAGAATCAGAAAAAGCATTTAAAAAGGCATTAATGTTTGATAATAATTTTAATTATTCTGATAAATATCTAGATGCTTTAGAAGCAAGATTAAAGAGATATAAGCAAAATGATGTATTAAGAAAAAAATATCTAAAAAATAAAAAAATAAAGGATTTTATGGATAATTATAAAACATTAAAAAATGATGAAATTAAGTTTTTTACTAGTTTTAGTAATATTATTAGTTCTTTAATGTCAGATAATGAATATTCTTCTGTTTTAGGACTTATTGATTATATGAAAAAAAATTCTCCTAAATTTTATAAAAATCCTAAATATATTAAAACATTTTCTACAATTATTGATTATTATGAGCTAAGTGCTTTAAAATGGCTAAAAAGAGAACAAGAATTTCTTAAAAAAGGGGAAATATTTATTAATAAATATCCTAAAAATGATAATCAAAGAAATTGGATAATTAGATGGATGGAAGATATAGTAAAACATAGAAAAGAATTGCCTAAAAAAGAAAAAAAATATAAAAAAGAAAGTAGAAAGCTTAAAAGAAAATTAAAAAAAGATATAAAATATAGAAAACATCAAATAAATAATCAAATTAAATATAGTAAAGACCCAAAAAATGAAAAAGAACTTAAAAAGGAGTTACAGGAATTACCATTGAAGCTTGAAAAGTATATGAAAATGGAATTATTAGGGAAAGCCATTAGATATGAACAACATAAAGAAGCTGATATTATTTCAAAAGAGCTTTTAAAAATGAAAAACTTAACTGATTATGATAAATTAAGGATTTATAAATATATTTTAGAAAATTATGAGAGTAAAGGCCAATACAGTAAATCTTTAAAATATTATAATAACATAAAAAAATACTTGAAATTAGATACATATAAAAAGAAATATATTGAGTCAAAAGAGTATTTAAAGAAATTAAAAAAATTTAAAGATGCTAATTATGATGATGAAATTGAAGAGTTGGAAGACAAACTTGATTCTGATAATTTAGGCAGAAAGGAGAAAAATAAAATAAGAGATAAGAAAAATAGACTAAAAAGAGAAAAATCAAAACTTAAAAGATCTTTAGATAAAATAAAAAGAGATTATGAAAATATTAAAAAATATATTGATTATATTAAAAGAGATGTTAAAAGAATGCCAAAATAATTAAAATGCCTCTAAGCTTGTAATATAAATATGCATTTCGCCTTCAATATTCCAAGCGATATCAAGTCTAAAATTGATATTTTGCTTTTTATCTAAACGAAATCTAAAACCTAGGCCTCCTGCAAGTTTCCATGGATAATCAAAATAATTTAAAAAACTATTAGTTACCTGTGCTGTTCCTAAAAATGCTGTTCCACTTATTCTCCAAAAAACAGGATATCTAATTTCTAATTGTGTAGCAAAATATCTTCTATCTATATACTTATATGAGCTATATCCTCGTAATAATCCACTACCTCCTAGTTGAGAATACTTTTGAAAAGGAGCATTTCCAAAAACAGCCCTTGTATAAACTTGAAAAGCAATAGTAATTTTATAAAAACTATGAAAATACTTAAAACTTATTGCACTTGTATCATAAAAAGTATTAGAGCCTATAAAAGTAGGATAAATGTAGTTATTACAATATATGTAGTAGCCTTTTGTTGGGTAATAGCTATTGTTTCTTTTCTCTCTTATTATGTAGAAGCCAATACCACTTGCAATGGTGTTTTCACTTCCTATAATTTTATTGTTATCAATAATTCCATTTTCTTTTTTTTCTGTTATTTTATAATATGCAAAATTATATGCAATTCCTAGATAAAAATATTTATATTTTCTTTTCCCAATACTAAAACCAAAATAGTTATTACTACTTAAAAAGGATTCCTTTTCTTTTTTATTTTTTTTACCACCCAATGGATAGTATAATGTACTTGGGTATCTACCTGTTGTAAAATATGATGAAATTTTATACTTTTGATTAAAAAAATACCTTTTTGTTCCTAAACCAAAACTAAACTCATTTTGAGAACCATAACTTATATTTGTTCTAAATGAATTTGGAAATGAAATTGAATTGCTTTTATCATAATATAAACCTGTTCCATTAACTTTTATGCCATCAGATGTGCTATATGCAAGTCCTGGTATAAAAACGAAGTTATCAGTATCTTCCATTACTTTATTTTTAATTTTCTTACTAGTTTTGGCAGTTATTTTAATTGTAAATGATAGTAAAAGTAATATTAACAGTAGTTTCATATTTATTTAATTAATTCTATGATTAACATTCTTGTATATTTGTTGTTTTCATTTAAAATAATACCCTTAAAGCTTTTTTTAATTGCAATATCTGCACCTAAGAATATTATTATATTATTTTTATATAGTGTGTGGCTAATACTGCTTAATTTAGAGATAATAATTATAGCGTTTTTTATGTTTTTAGGTATATATTTTAAATAACTAATTTTATTATTTTTCTTAAAAGACTTAATATTGGAGTAAATAATTTTATTTTTTAAATCTTTTTTTTCTATATTTTGATATCTAATTCCTTTTTTATAAACAAACATTAAAAATTTGTCTATAGTAGATTTAGTAGGATGAGGAATTACCTTATCCTTATTATGGTTTTTATTGTATAAAAACCTCATTTTAACCTTTAATATTCTAAAAAGTTTTTCATCTATTAACTTTTCTGTGATTTTTTTCTTTTTTACTGCCTTTTCTATAAATTCTACAGCTCTTTTTACATTTTTTAAATCCCAGTTTATCGTTACAACATCAACTTCACCCTGCAGAGCAAGTAAAGTCGCTTTTTCTAATCCATAAGTTTTTAATATCGCCATCATTTCTAGGCCATCTGTAAAAATAATTCCCTTGTAATTTAATTTTTTTCTTAAAATACCATTTAGAACTTTTTTTGATAAAGTTGCTGGATATTTATAGTCTATATTTGCAAAAATTACATGTGAACTCATTACTACATTAACTAAATGATTGTCTATAGCTGTTTTAAATGGTAATAAATCTCTTTTAAATAAAAGCTTGGTTTTTATTTTAGAGTAGGGGAGGGTTTTGTGAGTATCTTGCTTTATACTACCTTGTCCTGGAAAATGTTTTATTACTGCAATTACTCCGTTTTTTTGTAAAGATTTTATATAAATAGATACTAGTTTGGCTACTTTTTTTGTATTCTCTCCAAATGATCTATCAAAAATTGCTTTATTTTTATATGTGCTGAGTATATCTGCTACAGGTGCAATATTTAGATTTATTCCTACTGATAATAAATCTTTTGCAGTATATTCTCCAACTTTTTTAACTATTTCCTCATCATTAAGTTTACCCATTAAATATGGAGATGGGGGTAAAAAATTACCTTTTTTATATCTTGTTATTCTACCACCTTCTTGGTCAACTGAAATAAACATAGGAATTTTAGAAATATTTTGTAATTCTTTAGTAAAAGCTCTAAGTTGTTTTTTTGATTTTATATTATAATTAAATAAAGTAATGCCTCCTATTTGATATTTTTCTATGAATTTTTTATATTCTGGTTTTAAATTTTTGCCAACAATAGCAATGTTAAATAATTGTCCAATTTTTTCTTGTATAGTCATTTTAGATATGATGTTTTTTATTTGAAGGTCAGTCACCGACTTATCCCTACCGTCGGTTGCAAATAGCTCTAAAGTTATAAAAAATATTAGTATTGTAATAAATAATTTCATAAAAAAACTCCTATAGCTTCGTAATTTATAATAAATCAACAATTATGTCAACTATTTCTATAGACTGTTAGTTTATGTTTTTATTTATATTCAATTTTGCAGTATTTTTTTGTACTTGTATTATAAATTGTTTTACAATTAGAAAAGAAATCTTCCGTATCTAATTGATTGCTTATTTCTACTCTTGTTATCTTATAGTTATCAGTTAATTTTTTTAAACCATTAATTCCCAGAAATGTGTCTTTGATATTAAAGCCATCAGTTAGATTTAAACCTTCAGGAATATAAGTAGAAGGAAGTGAGACTCCTTCTTCTAAACCTTTTGGAAAAGCATATAGTTTAAAAAATGGTAATCTATTTTGTATTACTTGAGCGTTTTTACCTCTCAAAGCTTTAGGGGCTAAGTTTTCTAGATTATATAGGCTAAATGGCCCCACATATTCCAAATAAAATTCATCATAAAGCTCACTATTGACTTTATAGTAAATTCTTATAGTACCTTCTGGTGGTTTTATTGTTTTATCATTACTTTTAATGAGTTTATCTAAATTAAAACCAGCTATAAAAAAATTACCATAGTACGCTTCATTATAGGGGGCTCCATCTAAGGACTCTTTTTTAGCGAATTTAGGGCTACTTATACTTGTAACTGCTATACCATTAGGTATCTTTTCAATATCTTCTTTTGAATAAATTTTTATATCGCTAACTATATTAACTCCTGGTAGTAAATTACCAGATTGTGTTGTAAAGCAATTTGAATTAAATATATTATTACAATTTAAAGTTACTTCACTACCACACATTTTAGAACCTTCTTCTTTATAGTATTTATAACATGAATATTCTTTTTCTATATTTGTATGATTTTTTATGTTTTCAAATTCTTGATATTCTTTTCCTACAATGCTAAAACCTATTTTATCTCCTTGAATTGCTGTTAGAAGTAGATTAAAGTATTCTTTTTTATGTATTTCCCGGTACTTTACCTGAAAGATACCATAAATAGAACTTAAATTAAAAAAACCATTTGAATTTGTACTTTTAGTAAGTTTTAAGCTGTACTGAAGTTTATCATTTATATATGCAGGGTAGGCTGTTACTTCTGCTCCGACTTTTTTATTATTAGAGCCTAAAAAAACATTTCCTTTTATGTTAACAACTGGTTTTAGCTCTATAGGGTCATAATCTTTTCCTTTTTTTACATCAATTAGTTTTCCACCTGTAAACATTAGATTTGTATTTATGTCATTATTCTTAACTATTTTATCAAGTGGACTTCCTATTTGAACAAGTAATATTCTTTTTTTACCTTCTTCAAGTAGTGCATTAAATGAAATGTCTAAGACTTTTTTTAAATTTTTATTTTTAATTATTTGTGATTGTGGGGCAATGATATTAAATTCTTTATGTTGCTTAGTTGGGGTTATAACATGAAGTTTAACTGATACATTGTCATCATCAAATTGTTCTAACAAGGCATTGGGAATATAAAAATTTGTAAAATCCGGTAATTTATTTATATCTATATTATTTAGATTTTCATTGCTATTGTTTGTTCTTATCGGTAAGCTTGCTTTAATTGTTATTTCTCCATCATTTTCACATGAAAAGAAAAATAAGTTTGTAATTATGAATATAAATATTATTAAAATTTTCATGTTATTCTCCTTTAATATCAGCGTTTATTTGAGCTCTTATCTTTCTTGGTGCAAAATAACCTCGTTTAAAAATATTTTTCATTCTTTTTCTTATTAATCTTAATTTGTTTTTTATATTTTTTCTATGTCTTCTAAGATTTTTAAGATTAATTTTATTTTTATTTAATAATTTTTTAAAGTTAATATTTTTTAATAATTTACTATAATCTAATTTTAATTTAATCATTGTTGGAATGTTTAATTGAGAAGTTAATCTTTTAAAATCTTCTTTTGTTGCTTTATTGGGATTTATGACAGGAAGGTTTCCTATTGTTTTCAGAAGATCATTTTTACCTAGAAGAATAAATTGTTTAGTTTCATCTAAGGGATTTATAACTTCAACAGAACCAGATAAAACAAGTATTTCACTTTCATTTGTTGTTTCTGTTGATACAATAAATTCAGTTCCCCGCACTCCAACTGTAGCAGTTTCTGTTTTTACTTTAAAATTTCTATTTTTAGAAGAAAGTTTGGCTACTAATAATTTAACTCTACCACCAAATAGATTTAAAACAGAATTCCTCTCTTTCTTTTTTTTATTATATTTGTAGTTTTCTATTTTAAATTGAGACTTTGGTGCAACATAAATAATAGAGTTATCTATAAATGCTATTTTAATTCTAGATTTATGTGATGTTTTTAATGTATCACCGCTTTCTATTGAATCTGTCATTTTTAATTTTTTAAAATTGGAATCTCCTTTTTTGATGAAAGCTCTTCCTTCTAAACTTATTATTTTACCAACTGAATTACTTGCTGATATAGAAATACTGACTCCTAAAATCAAAAATAATATAGATAATAATTTCATATTTCCTCCTTTTCCTACTACTTAATTACACTTTAACATAAAAAATATTAAAAATCTGTGATAAAATCACATTGTAAAATTAAAATATAATGAAACTAAATGTTTATTATAACTAAACTCGGTCAGAGATGATTTATTTTTATTAAAGTGATAGGATAAATCTATATTAATATTATCTTTAATTTCAAAAATAATATTTCCACCTGCTTTAATAAACTGATCATCTCTTGAACTATCTTTATATCCTTTTTGTTCAAATTTAATATCTGATGTGACTTCTAAGAAATTTAAAAATCTAAATGATAATTTTGCCGAACCTAAAAAACCATTGTAGCTAAATAAATCCCCTGTTGTTTTGCTTCCAATATAACCAGTAGCTAATTGAATGATAAAGCTATTTGTAACGGGTAAAGATGTTGATAATATTGAATTAAAATACTTACCATCTTGTGAAATTTTTTCTTCTAATTCTTTTTCTTCACTATTATAGTTTTCAAAGCTTAATGAAGAATAAATACCTAGTTCAATAGCGTTTTCAAACTTATAAAAGATATTAAAATTAGTTCTTATTGCTTTTGAGTAAAAACCAAAGTCATTTATTGGATTTGTCCAATTGTAATCATAACCAGCTAATAATAAAAATTTTAATACATTATTTTTTGAAAAGTAATTATGGTACTCATATCCAATAAAAGCAGATGCGTTTATTGTATCATAAACTTGTGGGTCGAATAAGTTGTCAATTGCTTTTGGATAATGCAAAGCCATAAAGTTATTGAGGTTTAATATTATAGAGTGTTTATTTAGATTTAATGGGTAAAAATATAGTGAAATATAGTTCTCATCTCTAGCTCCCATTGCGGTTATTTCAGGGTTGTCATCTGAGGTGGGTATTCCTGGTAAGTCACTATTATATTGTGCTGAAAATGGTGGTTGTGATATAATATTAGAATCAAATACAAGTCCATTTGTTAAACTAATGTTATACCATGACGAGTATTTACCAAAGTTTTCATTTTTATCAATTATTTTTAATGCATTAATAGATATTTCTTTAAGTTCTTTTAGTAAATTATTTTCTTTTAGTAATTTGTTAAAATAAATTTTTGAATTTTTATTGTCATTTAATTTAAAATATGAAAAGGCTATCATAAAGAGCTTTTCAGGTTCTAAATTTTTATTTTTATCATTTATTTGATATTTCTTAGCATAGTTAACAACTTTATGATATTCTCCTGTATTAAAATATAATCTAGCAATCAATATATACAAATCGTTGTCTATATTTTTTTCTTCATTTATTAAAATTGCATAAGTTTTAGCTTTTTCAAAATCTCCAAGTTGTATGAATAGTGATAACAATAATTTTAGTATTTCCAGATTTTGATTATCTTTTTCAAAAACTTCAGAAAGAAATCTTACTCCATCTTTTAAGGCCTCTTTTTCACCTTTTTGGGTTTGACCTATAATTATTTTACAGTATGCAAGATATTTTAAAATTTTATCTCTTTCTCCACCAAGATTAATATAATCCTCAAAGTCTTTTATTGCTCCTGTTCCATCATCCCTTAGGCAAATATTCTTTTCAAATGCATCCATTCCTTTAGAAAGAATTATATCTAATCTCTCTTTTTTTTGAGAAGTTGCGAAAACACTTATTGTAATTAGAAAAAATAGTAGCGTTATTATAAGTTTCATACATACTCCAATTAAAGATAAATTATAATATCGTATTTTAAATTTTTTATCAAATAATTTTTACTTGTGCTAAGAAGAGTTTTTTTTAATAAAAATCTTAAAAATAACAGAAAAACTTCTTTATTGAGAATTACTTTCTTTTATGGTATAAATAATTTGGTTATTTTATGGAGATTTTTGTGAATAAAGTATTAAATTTTCAAGAGATGATATTAAAGCTCTTATCCTTTTGGGCAGAAAATGGTTGTGTGGTTTTACAACCTTATGATATGGAAGTGGGTGCCGGCACTTTTCATCAAGCAACATATCTAAAGGTTTTAGGGCCTGAGCCTTGGAATACTGTATATGTTCAGCCATCTCGAAGACCATCTGATGGTCGTTATGGAGAAAACCCAAATAGAATGCAACATTTTTATCAATTACAAGTAATAATGAAGCCTTCTCCTCAAAATATTCAAGAGTTGTATCTAGAATCATTGAGAGCAATTGGTATATATCCGGAAAAACATGATATTAGATTTATAGAAGATAACTGGGAATCTCCAACTCTTGGGGCATGGGGGCTTGGTTGGGAAGTTTGGGCAGATGGAATGGAAATTACACAGTTTACATATTTTCAGCAAGCTGGTGGCTTTGAATTATCGCCTGTACCGGTTGAGATAACTTATGGTTTAGAGAGAATTGCAATGTATTTACAAAATGTAAATAGTGTTTATGATTTAAAATGGAATGATGAGCTAACTTATGGTGATATCTTTCATCATAATGAAGTTGAATATTCAAAATTTAATTTTGAATTATCTGATACTGATTTAAACTTTAATCTTTTTAATCAATTTGAAGCAGAAGCACTTGCATTACTAGAAGCGGATAGTCCTTTGCCTGCTTATGATTATTGCATGAAGTGTTCACATGTTTTTAATTTATTAGATGCAAGAGGTGCAATTTCTGTTACAGAAAGGCAAAGATATATTCTTAGAGTTAGAAATTTAGCTAAAAAGAGTGCAGAAGGATATTTAAAACAAAGAGAAGAAATGGGATTCCCTCTTTTAAAATCAGGAGTTAAGTAATGGTAGATGTTAAAAATAGAATTAATAGTTATTATTTTTTAATGCCAAGAAAAAAAGATATATTAAGCTTTACAGAAGCTTTTTTAGATTACCCTTACATTAATGACTTCACCGTATCATATTCAGAGGTTCTTATTAATATGTTTCCTGATTATTTTGATATAGATAAAATATATTCGCCAAATGTAAATCCGATTGATATTTTAATTGAAATACTTGAAAAGTTTTATTTAGACAAAAATAATTTCTCATTACTTTCAGAAAAAATTAATGATGAACTAAATTTGAAATATAATGATTTTAGTGATGAGTTTAAATATAAAAATTCAATATTGTTTTCTATTGAGTTCAAGGCAAAACCTCTATATTCCTTTCATCCTAAAGAAAGGGATTTGGTTTTAAAAAAGCAAGATTTTTTTGGTATTTCTACTGAGATTGAATTAGAAAAAGAAGAAGGGACTTCTGATATAAGTACTAATTTATATTCTGGTTGGATTGATTTTAGAGCTCATGATATTTTAAATGAAACAATTAAAGCAAGAACTATAAGTAAATTACCTAAAACAGCAGGGATTTTAGAGGTTGTTGTTAATTCTGAATTTATTGCCTTGTTTGATCATATTTTTGCTAAATTTCAAAATGATTCAGGATTTATTCACTTAGAAGTAGAGCCATTCTAAAGGAGGATTATGTTTATTGTTATTCCAACAAATGATAGAATTAATATAGAGCAAAAAAGTGGTAGAGCAAAGGAATTTGCTATTTTTGATTTGAATAATTTAAATAATGTTATTTTTAAAGAAAATTCTCATAAACATCATGATCATACAGATGGGCATCATGAGCATAGTCATAAAACTATAATTGATATGTTTAGAGAAAATAATGTTGAAATCTTAATTGTTGATGTTGTTGGTAAACATTTTAAAAAAGATTTACTTGAGGCTAATATTAAGATATATAAAACAAAGTTAAAAAACTTAATAGAAATTGCTTCTAGTTTTAAGAATGATATAAATGATTTTGAAGTTTTAGGATAGTTATGAACATTTTATTAACTATAGTTGGTATTTTTTCTTTTTTATTGATTATCTCCTGTGGTGATAGTTCAAAAACTGAATCTAAAAAAGAGTGTAACCCTAAATGTAATACATGGCAAATTTGTGATAGTAGTCAAAAATGTATTCTTTTAGCGGGAAGGTGTTCTGATGACTTAGATTGCAAAGATAATACGGAGAATAAAACTATTTGTGATTTAAGTAAACATGAATGCATAGAAAAAGTTTTGACATGTAATGAAAATAAAAAAGCATCTGATTTTAAATTAGCTAAAGATGAATGTGGTGAATTAACCAAATGCGATGATAGTTATGATTGTGCTGATAATCAAAGATGTGAAAATTTATTTATAGAAGGTGATACAAATAATTACACTCAACCATGTTGTATTGAAGGTTTAAGAGGCTGTAAAAAAGTTGGTGAGCCTTGTGAAAATGAATTTGATTGTGAAAGTGGTTTATGTATAGCTCGAGGAGATGATGAACAACACTATTGTTCTAAAAAATGTGAGCCAGAAGATAATGATTGTCCTAATCCTATTACTGAGTGTGCTGATTTATGGGTCTTAAATGCTTGTGTTGTGCCTAAATCCAAATAATGTTAAATTAATAAAATTTATTATATCCAATTTGAAAATTTCTAGGAGTTAAAATGTTACCTTTATATAAAGAATACGATGTAATTGTTGTTGGTGCAGGTCATGCAGGAGTTGAAGCTGCTCTTATTTCTGCTAAAATGGGAGTAAAAACACTACTTCTAACAATAAATTTAGATACTATCGCTTTAATGCCATGTAATCCTGCTATCGGCGGGATAGGAAAAGGACAATTAGTGAAAGAAATTGATGCTCTCGGTGGAGAAATGGCAAAGGCTATAGATAAAACGGGTATTCAATTTAGAATTCTTAATGAAAAAAAAGGTCCTGCAGTGAGGTCTTCAAGAGCTCAAGCTGATAAGCAGTTATATAGATTATACATGAAGTCTATTGTTGAAAACCAAGAAAATTTAGATGTCAAACAAGATAGAGTTAGTGATATAATAATAGAAAATACTAAAATAAAAGGAATTAAAACCTCTTTGGGTATCACTTTTAAAGCTAAGACAGTTATATTAACAACAGGGACATTTTTAAAAGGTTTGATTCATATTGGACGAAATAACTTTTCGGGAGGAAGAACGGGGGAATTACCTGCAAATAAACTTTCTGATTCTTTAAGTTTTTATGGATTAGACATAGGAAGATTAAAAACAGGGACAACTCCTCGTTTAGATGCTAGAACTATAGATTTTTCAAAGCTGCAAGAACAAAAGGGAGATATTAATCCTCAACCATTTTCATTTTATACAAAAAGTGTTAATCAAAAACAAATTTCTTGTTTTATAACTTATACTAATCCTTTAACTCATGAATTAATTAGTAATGATTTAGATAATTCACCACTTTTTGCAGGAATAATAAAAGGAGTTGGCCCTAGATATTGCCCTTCTATTGAAGATAAAGTAGTTAGATTTCCAGAAAAGGAAAAACATCAGGTGTTTTTAGAGCCTGAAGGTTATAATACAAGAGAAATTTATCCAAATGGGCTTTCTACATCTTTACCCTATGAAACTCAAATAAAATACTTAAGATCTGTTTCTGGGCTTGAGAAAGTAGAAATAATGAGGCCTGGTTATGCCATAGAATATGATTATGTTGATCCTCGTCAATTAAAACATAATTTTGAAACAAAAACTGTTTCAGGGTTGTTTTTAGCTGGACAAATAAATGGAACTAGTGGTTATGAAGAAGCAGGGGCTCAAGGTATTATGGCGGGCATTAACGCAGCCTTAAAAGTAAAGGGGGAAGATTCTTTTATTTTAGGAAGAGAAGAAGCATATATTGGTGTTATGATAGATGACTTAGTAACAAAAGGTTTAGATGAACCATATAGAATGTTTACTTCAAGGGCTGAGCATAGGCTTTTACTAAGAGAAGATAATACTATATTTAGATTATATAAACATAGTTATAGATTAGGTTTAATGACTAAAGAAACTTATGAGTATGTAACATCTTTAGAAGAAAATATTAAAAACATTGAAAATACCCTCAAATCTGAAAAGATTAATCCAACTAAAGAAAATATTACATATTTTAAAGATAATAACTTTGGAGATTTAGGAACAGTTACCTTTTTAGATAGATTCTTAAGGAGGGGGAATATAAAGTTTGATGATATAGCTAAGTTTTCTTCTATAAATGTTGATGATATTAGCGATTTAGTTAAAAAACAAGTTGAAATCGATGTTAAATATGAGGGGTATATTAAAAGAGAATTAGAGGAAATTGCAAGAAATAAGAAAGTTGAAAATATTAAAATTCCAGAATCTTTAGATATTAAAAGTTTAAATTCATTAACTACAGAAGTAAAAGAGAAGTTATTAAATAGAAAACCTCAGACAATTGGTCAGGCTATGAGATTACCAGGAATAACACCTGCAGCTATATCTGTTTTACTGATTGCAATAAAAAGAATTTCATAATTAGATAAACTATTTCACAATAACTATTAAATATTAATTAAATTATACAAAATGCTTATGTATAAAGGAAAAAATATTGCTTGATATATTAGTGAGTTTTATTTGAGGGGATTATGAAAAATACAAAAAAAGGATTTACATTAATTGAGATTATGATTGCTACTGCAATAATTGGGATACTCGCAGCAATAGCCGTTCCTGTTTATACGGGCTATACTGTTAAAGCTAAAATGTCTAAACTACAAGTACCCATGGAAGCAGTAAGTGGTTATTTAGATAGTTTAATTGCAGAAGGTAAAAATATAAAAACTGATGTTACTAAAATACCTGCAACAATTAGTAAACCATTTTCTGGAACAGGTTTAACTATTAAGGATGACTCTAATAAATACACTGTTGCTATCACTATGAACACAAAAAATACCTATACTATAGTTGGAACTATTTCTGATTATACAGGCTCATTAACATTAAAATGGGATGGAACAAATTTAACTAAAACAAAATCAGGTGATAAGTTTAGTTGGGTTAAGTAGCTTTTAATATATAAAGTCTTCTGTTAAATTATTATTTTTTATTTTAATTAGTCCTAATTCATTCATATAATTTAAATAGGTCATTAAATCACTTTTAATATTTTTTGCTCTGACATGTTTAAAGTTTGCTCTTTTAATAAAAAATTCAACTGCATCAATTGATTTATTAAATTCTCTATAAGAATAGCCTGCAACTTTTCTTGGATTTTTATTTGTATAGTCTATAGCTTTTTCAAGCTCTTCTAGAAAAACTTTTACATGTTCTGGATAATTTTTTACAATTTCGCTTTTAAATATAATTCCTGCATTTGGTAATTCTTTTAAATCATTATGATATTTTTTCCAAATAGAGCCGTAATCAAAAAGTTCTTTTACATTTGGGTTTCCAAATAAAGAAAATGATGCTTCAGGTTCTCTTAATAAAGCTGTTTCAATTTCTTCATGAATAAGAGCTTTTGATATGTCTTCAGGTCTACCAAAACCTTTTTTATCTTTAATGCCATACTCATAATTGAAATCTTCAGGGTTAATTCCAGACTTTTGCATTAAATATGAAGTTATTGCATAAGGAGGAGCCGCTTTTAGTAAAGGTAAATTTATATTTGTTCCCTTTAAACCTTCAAAAGAATCTACATTATATTTATTTGATAAAACTTTAAAATTATCCCAAACATCAACTGATACTAATTTTAAATCTGTTCCTGTTGCAAATAATTTAGAAGAAGCAATAATTGCAGAAAATGAAATATCAGCCTTACCACTAACCATCCAACCTAAATGCTTTTCTGTTTCGTCCCATACTTTTATCTCTGTAAAATTAAAATATTCAGCAAGTTTTTTAGAGCGTTTCATTAATGAAAATATAGGTATTGCAATAGGTGTAGCTGCTTGTAATACAACATCTAGCCTTTTAACTGTACTGTTGGCATAAGGATTATCATCATGTTCACATTTTTCAACTTGATTAAGTTTTACTTCAAGAATTTTAGATCTATGAAAAAAGACATGATATTCATCATCTTTCTCTTTTATAGTATAATATTCAAAGCCTCTTGCTTCAATAATAGGTAAGAGTGGTCTTGGCTCAAATGTTTGTATCAATTCAAAGCCATCTCCTTCTTTCAAAGTATCTGCTTTAGCCATAATTTCGTCAAATGGATCTTCTAAACTTTTTCTTACATCAAGTATTTCAAAGCTTTTACCAAGCATCCATTCTGGTAATTCTTTTGGTTTTTCCTCATTAACTTCTTCTGTTAAATTATCTAATTCAGATTTATATTCTCCTTCTCCAACTGTTGTATTTATAAATTGTAGTAGTTCATTAATATCTTCTTTAGCAACACGAGCGACATCTTTGATTTTTGCCCATTTAGATACGACTTTAAATAAAACAGGGTTATTTAATCTTTTAAACCTTGAGTTTCTTTCAACAAGTTTCTCTCTTAGTTCTGGATATTTTTCTAAAAGACTTGCTATTTTATCATTTTTACTAATCATTCTTCCTCCAAATAATAAATTCAATGAATAATGAAATCCATTTTCAATATTATTATAGTTACTAAAAGTTAAATGTCAAGTAAATTTGTAGGGATTCCTTATTTTAACAGATTTCTTGACCTTTTAGTAAAAATAAATTAAACTTATAATAACAGCGTTATCTTTGGAGGATATCATGGGCGAAAGAAAAGTGTTAAGTTTAAGAAATCATAGCAAAAAACCAAGTGATGAAGCTACTCGTAAAAAAGAAAGACTCTCTAACTTAAGATTATTTGCTTCTGCCTATGCCGAGGGATACTATATTATTCAAAATTTATTAGATCATATAATTGACTTTGGAGAAACAAGTTTAATGGGACAAAAATATCTTCCCTCAAGAATGAAGGAATATAAAGGACAAAAGAAACTAGCTTTTTTGTATCATGGATACTTCCAAGGTACAGTTGGATATGAAAGACTAGAGAGAATCTTAGAGTCTGAATTATTTAATATTTTTGCAATCTCAGGTACTTATCAGCCATATAGTCAGGATATTAGAAAATCTGCAGAATATGAAATGAGAGTTCTAGAATGGGTTTTGAATAATACTGATGTAGAGGAGGTCTATCTAATAGGGCATTCACAAGGAGGTCTTGTGGTTAGATATATGATTCAATTTTTAGGTGCAGATAAATATATTGATAAAGCTATATTTTTATCTACTCCTCATAGAGGTACAAGGTTAGCTTATGGTAGCAATATAAATAAATTTCCAATGAAAATTTTGAGTAGGATTTTACCGAATTTTCCGTCAATCGAGGGAGAAAGTGCAAAACAAATGAGGCCTAATAGTCAGTTTATAAGAAGATTGAACTCTAAAAATTTACCGAAAGGTGTTGATTATACTTCAATTTATACATATATTGACCCCGTTGTTTGGCCTTCATCAAGTGCAAGGCTTCCATATAGAGAAGCAAATAATATTTTACTTAGAAAGATAGGGCATATGCAAACTTTATACGATTTTCAAGCAATTGAGTTAATATTAAAAACTGTTTTACTTGGTCAGCCGTTTAGTGATGCTTATAAAAAGGGTGCTCATAAATCTGGTGAATTATTTGAGAAAAGACATATTAATAGAGGTGGTTCAGAAATTAATGAATTTGTAACTTACTAGTGATAAATAGAAGAGGTTAAATATGAAAGAATTATTGGTTTTATTGGTTTTGCTTTGCTCAGTTTCTTTATTAGCAAAGGAAAAGACTGTTTTACTATATGAATTAAATGATAGTAAAATTTCTAAATATGGGGATAAGATATTGACTCCATATACTTATGGGGTTAAACAAAAAAATACAGAAATTAAAAATTATATCGAAATATTTAAATTTTTAGCATTAAAAAAAGATAATCTTTATGGAAATACTGAAGTTGTTGATACTCCAGATACTCAAAAAAAATTATTAACAGATGGGGTAATTACTATAAAATTAAGTAAAAGAGCTATCAAGAATTTTTTAGAAGTCTCTTCCGAAGTTACATATTCTCTAACAGAGAATGGAGTAAAGGGGGTACTATTTTTAAATGCCCCAATAAAGAAAGAGAAAGTATTTAAAAGATCAGATATTCCTTTCACATCATTTGTGCTTTTAATACCATATTTTAATGTATTGCCTCCAAATAATTTAACAACAGGTTTTATTAAACTTAACAATGGTAAAATATTACAAGCAGAAGATTTTTATAAAAAAATAAAAAAAGGTGATAAAAAAATTAATAGAATGATTGTTGAACTAATAAAAAATGGGGAAAAAAAATTAAAAATAAATGCAATGAAAGCATTACCATACACTAAAATAAGAAATATTGAAAAGTTGCTTATTCCAAATTTAGATGATAAAGATAATGAAATTGTTCTTGCTGCTCTAGATGGATTAATTGGAGGCAAGAGTATAAAATTATTAAAGAAACTAGATGAATTATTAAAAAATAATGAAGATGATTTAATTAAGCTTAATTCTGCTAAAACTTTGATTGCATCAGGAAATAAAAAGTTTATTATATCTGGTTTGAAGTATTTTTTAAACTCTAATGATATTAGTGCTAAAAAAAATGCAATAAAATCAATATCAAAATATAAAAATAGTGAAGAAATTTTATTAATGATGTTAGATGATAAAAGTACAACTATTAAATTAACTGTTTTAGAGTATTTAAAAACAGCCAAAATAAAACAATCTTTTGAAAAGTTTAAAACATTACTAAGCGATAAGTCTTCTAAAGTAAGGCTTCTTGCATCTAATATATTATTGACCAATAAGGATTACAAAAAGTTTGGTTTATATTATCAGCTTGAATCAAATTATGCTAAACTTTCTCTACGAGCAGCGTTTGAACTTAAAAAATATAAAAATAAAGAAACCGTGAATAACTTAATTACATGTATTGACAAATGTGAATCTGATAAAGCTGCTTATGAAGCAGCAAAAACTTTGCTTAGCTTTAAAGAAAAAGCTGCTATAGTTCCATTTTTTAAAAGATTGGAAGAAACTCCTAATAAAGAAGCTAATCAGATGATAGCTCCATTTTTAAAATTATTATCTAAAAAAGAATTATTGTTAAAGTTAAAAGAAAATAAAGTTAAAGTATTAAGTAAAGAAATTATTAAAAACCTTGGAATTACCAATAAAGCAACAAAAGATAATAAAGTTGTTAATGTTATCGCACCTTTTCTTGATTCAAAAGATAAAAACATAAAAATTGAAACAGTTAAAGCTCTTTCTCTTATTTCAGGAGATAAAGCTCTTGAGTTTGTGTTAAAAATATCTAAGGATGAATCAGAAGAAGTTAGAAATCAGATTTTATTAATGGCAAGCAATTATAAAAAAGAACAGATTAAATCCTTACTTTTAGAATATTTAAATGATACAAGTGATGATATTCGTATTAAAGCAATGGATTTAATTATTAAATTTAACATAGAGGATGCTGTGCCACTATTAAAACAGTATACCTCTTCATCAATAAAAAAAGTTAAATTAAAAGCACTAGAAACTTTAATTTCTATTAGTAATAAAATAAGTGGGGAAATGGAAGAACAATTTCAAACCTTATTAGATCAGGATGATGATGAAATTAGAGTCTGGGCAATTTATGGATTAGCTAAAACAGCTAAAAAACCTAATTTACCATTTATCACGCCTTATGGAAGTAGTGACTTGGCAAAAGTAAGGAGAGCTGTTATGTATGCCGTTGGAGTATTAGATGATGAAAATAATAGTAAAATAGATATGGTTTATGGCGGGCTTGAAGATGATGATTTAAGTGTGAGATTAGAGGCTGCAAAAGCTCTTGAAAAAATTGGTCAAAAATCAGATTCTGAAAAAATAAAAAATATTATTCCTAAAATTAAAGGTAAAAAAGTTCAAGAAATTCTTCAAAGAGCTATTAATACCATAAAAAATAGAACATCAGAAGATTAATTTTAAAAATAAAATAAGATAAACTTGAATTTTTTTAATAAACAACTTATAATAGTAAGATATTTTTGTGGGGACTATATGAAACTATTTGCAAAAAGTATTTTAATCTTTTTAACTTTACTAGCGATATCTTGTAGTGAAGCTAAAACAGGTAATGAGATTACTTTAAAAATTACACCAACAAAGTTAACTTTTAAAACCATTTCTGTTGGTGATACTGATGTTCAATATTTTAAATTAAAGAATATTGGAAATGGAGACTTAAAAATTACATCTATGAATATTACTAAAAATTCTGAGTTGTATAAAATTAAAAATGATATAAAATATCCAATAGTGATAAAAGCAGGGGACTCTTATGCTGAAGATATTGAAATTGAGTATACTGCCAAAGATATTGAAGGAAGCGTTTCGGGTAGACTAGAAGTTGCCTCTAATGATTCTAAAGATGCAATTAAAACGGTATATCTTACTGCAGAAAAGGCTAATCCAAATATAAAGGTTTCTGTAGAAACAATTATATTTAATAAGTTAGTAATAAATCAATCAGAAGAATTTGATTTAATTGTTTATAACACAGGTACATCTGCATTAAAGTTTGAAAAATATGATAATGATGGGGTTTTAGTTGCTACTAATAAAGATGCTTTTGAATTTGGTAATGGTACAAGTAATTCATTTGAGCTGGTAGGATTAGATAATGTAAGAACTCTTGAGCCTGTTAAATTTGAAAATGGTAATGAAATTTTTGATTCCTTTACTATAAAAGTTAAATATACTGCAGAAGGTACAGGTACAGAAACGGGAACATTAAAAATTTATAATAATTCTGTAAATTCTAATCCTCTAAAAATTATAAATATTATGGCAAGTTCTGAGTCATGTGATTTAGTATTACAGCCAAGAGATGGTTTTGTTGATTTTGGAGAAAGGCCACAAGGTTCTACAAACCGTTTTACTGTTTTACTCGCAAATAAAGGTGCTCATGATTGTGAATTAAAAAAAGTTGAAATAGATAGAGCAAATACTTCTTCTGAGTTTGATATTGAATTACCTGAAGATACAGAATTCCCTGTTATAATAGGGGCTTCTGAAAGATTTCAGTTTAAAGTAGTGTTTAAACCTACTGAAGATACTGGAACAGGTGGTGCAGTGGGCATGATTAATTTGGAAGCCAATGATGAAAGATGGAATGGTGGTAAAAAACAAATTACAATTTCAGGAAGAAGCAAAGAAGATAACTCTCCTGTTTGTATTTTAAAAGATTTATATGATGGAGAACCTTATTTTGAAGTTGAACCGGGTCAAAGAGAAGCCATTGAATGTGTTGGGGCTGCCGTTTGTTCAAATGTACAAATGATAAGTGAATCTTATGACCCTAATCCTGACAATAGTGGTAAGTTAACTCATACTTGGAGAATGGTAGAAGCACCTGCTGCTTATAGTAATCCTGATTGGATTTCATTTCCAACTAACGATCCTAATAATGTGAGAAATTTAGATCATCACTATGTTGATGTTTATGTTCCTTTTGCGACACCTCCAGGAACCAAATATTTAGTTGAATTAACTGTAACAAGTGATGGTGGCTTATCTTCTAAATGTTATGGTGAAATTCATGGATTAACCGGGAACTCTCTTCATGTTGAAATGTTTTGGGATGTACCTTCTGATGTGGATTTACATGTTATGAATCCAATAGATCAAAATTTAAATATTAATGATATTGATGTAGAATATCCAAGCCAAGATTCTGATCTTGAAAACTGGAGAGAAAGAACTAACATTGAATGGTGGGATGAATCCGCATCTCATCAAGCTGATTGCCATTGGAGAAACTGTAAAGGAAACGGTATAGAGTGGGGTGCTCCAGGTAGAGCAGATAATCCTAGTTTAGATAGAGATGATATTCCAGGTACCGGCCCAGAAAATATTAATATTGCTAAGCCACAAGAAGGATGGTATAGGGTTTCTTCACATTATTATTCTGCAGATGATAATGGAACAGATGTTCATATAAGGGTTTATTGTAATGGAACAGTTGCATATCAAAATTCTGCATTTTTACAAGATACTAATTATACTTGGCTTGTAAATGATATTTATTGGGAAGATTTAGGAAATAATGATGGTCAGTGCTATATATTTAGTGATGGCCGTATATTTAATTCTCGTCAAGGAGAGGGGCAGCCTGGTTATAGAGGAACAGTAATTGAAGATATTGAACCTGATAACGAATAATTCTATATAAATTTTTCTCCAACAATTATACCAAAGTTATAAAAAATATAATTTATTTATTTAATATATTATAATTTTCTAGTATCCTAACTTGATAAAATATTATTTATAAGATATAGTTGAATATTGATTCTTTTCTTTTGGGGGTATTATGAAGTATTTTTTTCTACTTATACTTATTTTCTTTGTTTCATGTGCTGAAACTACTCAAAAAACAGGTACAGAACCTGGAGTATTAGGCGGTAAGTGTTTTACAAATAATACTTGTAATAGTGGATTAATTTGTGAAGATGATAAATGTATTGAAGATAAATGTATAAATAAACAATGTGGAGATGAATGGCTAGAATGTAATCAAGAAACTGGTAATTGTGATAAATTAAAATCAGGATTTTGTGCAGTAAATACAGATTGTAATACAGAAGCCAATGAAGTTTGCAATTCAGAACATCATTGTGAAATACCTAGAAGCGATTTATGTAAAAATATTGATTGTTCTAGTGATGTAAATTCAGAATGTAATTCTGAAACTGGTAATTGCGAATGTAAAAGTGAATTTCATAAAGGGGTAAGCGGTATTTGTCTTTATAATACAAAAGAAGTAAACTGTCAAAAGCCAAATATAGAAAATTCAGAATATACTGATGCAACAGTTACTGTTGAATGGAATACAGATACACAATCATGGAATAATACACCTATATGCGAATGGAGTTGCTTGGATGGATTTTATAAAAAATCTTTAAGTAATGGTGAGGCTAAGGAAAACTATACTTGTGAACCTTGTTCATGTAGCGAATGGCAAACATGCTCTGATGCAGGGGATTGTACTTTAACAGTAGGGCGTTGTTCAACTAATAGTGATTGTGAAACAGGAAAGGAGTGCGATACAAATCATAACTGTGTAAACCCAGCAAGTCCATGTGAAGGTATTGATTGTGGCGGTAATGGAACATGTGTTGTATCACAAAATAATCTTGCTTTTTGTGATTGTAATGATAATTACTATGATGATGGAGCATTACATTGTGTTAATCCATGTGAAGGCAAAACTTGTAGTGGTCATGGAACTTGTAGCTCTACAACAATTTTAAATGCTCATTGTGAATGTGATGATAATTATTTTGCAGATGGATTTAATTGTATCTCTCCATGCACAGGGCATTGGGACTGTACTACAGGAAATAATGTTAATATAGATGACGAAAGAGAAACGACTACTCCGCCTCCAGATGAACGCCCAAGAGGTGTTTGTACTGCAGAAACTGTTAATACTCCTATTTGTGATTGTATAACTAATTATGAAGACCCTGATAATGATTTGATTTGTACTCCTGTGGATCCTTGTAATGGGGCTTGTAATACTTGGGAAACCTGTAATTCTGGAGTTTGTGAAGCAAAACCTGGAAGATGTAATAATATCGCTGATTGTGACAACAATTCATGCACAAGAAAAAACTCTTCTGTTTCTCCACCTCCAGAGTGTATATGTGATACAGATACTCATTATTGTGTACCATTTGATGCTCAATAACATTGAATAATAATTACAAATATAAAATTTTTTTATTGTGCAGTTTCAACCTTGTTTTACAAGTTTTACACTGAAAAATTAGCTTGTAATCTAATTTTTATATTAAATAAATAAACATTATTTTAAACAATATATAGCCACGATAGTGGCCAGATGGAGATAAAGAAAAAATAAAAACTATTCACCTTTAAATTCAGCTTTTCTCTTTTCCATAAATGCAGTCATACCTTCTTTTTGATCTTTTGTTCCAAAAAGCGAGCCAAATGCTTGTGATTCTAATTCAACTGCTTGAGGCATATCCATACTAAGGCCTTTATTTATTACCTTTTTTGCATAAGCAACTGCAATAGGGGCATTATTTGCTATTTTCTTAGCAGTTTTAATAGTTTCTTCCATTAATTCTTCTGGGGCAAATATTTTATTGATAATTCCAAGCCTTAATGCTTCATCTGCCTTGATGATATCTCCAGTATAAACCAACTCTTTTGCTCTAGCCGTTCCTATTAATCTTGTAAGTCTTTGAGTTCCTCCAAAGCCTGGAATTACCCCAAGTCCAACTTCGGGTTGCCCAAATTTAGCTCTATTAGATGCATAAGCAAAATCACATGCCATTGTAAGTTCACAGCCTCCACCAAGAGCAAATCCATTAACGGCTGCAATATAAATTTTATCACTTTCATTAATATTTAAACCTAATTTTTGCCCTTCCATTGCAAAAACATAAGCTTCTCTAGTTGTTAAATTACTCATTGCCTTAATATCTGCACCTGCAACAAAAGATTTTTCTCCTCCACCTGTTAATATTACTACTTTAATATTATCAAGTTTTTCTATTTCTAAATAAGCTATATTTAACTCAGAAACAGTTTCTGGATTTAAGGCATTTAATGCTTTTGGTCTATCTATTTTTAATATTGCATAGTTATCAAATAATTCTAATTTTATATTTTTATATTCCATTTTCTTCCCTGATCAATACAATGTCTCAATGCTACATTAGTTAATAATAAATTCTCTTTTTAGGATAACACTATTTATTATAGTTATAAAATCCACGCCCTGATTTTCTTCCTAAATAGCCTGCTGCCACATATTTTTTAAGTAATGGACATGGTCTGTATTTAGGATCCCCTAAACCTTCGTGTAATACTTCTAAAATATATAAACATGTATCAAGTCCAATAAAATCAGCTAAAGTTAATGGCCCCATAGGCTGATTTGTTCCATATTTCATCGCGGTATCAATATCTTCAACTGACGCTAGTCCTTCCATTAGTGCAAAAACAGCTTCATTAATCATAGGCATTAATATTCTATTTACTATAAATCCAGGATAATCTTGAGATAATACTGTAATTTTACCCATTCTTTCAGCAGCTTCTTTTACTGTATTGTAAGTTTCATCTGTAGTTTGTAAACCTTTAATAAGTTCAACAAGTTTCATAACAGGAACAGGATTCATAAAATGCATTCCTACAACTTTTTCTGGTCTATTTGTGGCGGCTGCGATTTCAGTAAGTGAAATACTTGATGTGTTACTTGCTAGAATAGTAGTTTCTTTTGTGATTTCTCCTAACTTTTTAAATATATCAAATTTAATTTTTTTGTTTTCTGTTGCAGCTTCAACAACTAAGTCAACATCAGCTAAATCTTCTAATTTTGTTGCAACTGTTAAATTACCTAAAAATTTAATTTTATCCTCTTCAGTAATTTTTTCTTTTTTTACTAGTTTTGATATTCCTTTTTCTATATAAGCTTTCCCTTTTGCTAATTGTTCTTCGCTTACATCCATCATTATAACAGTATAGCCACTTACAAGTGCAACTTGAACAATACCGCTACCCATTTGTCCACTACCTATTACCCCAATTTTTTTTATCATAATATTCTCCTAAAAATAATAATTAATATATCCTTATTAAAGCCATTTTGCAAATATTTCTTATATTTTGTATTAAAATTATTGTTTAAGTTTATATTGTTTAAAAGAATTAATCAACATTAATAAAATGTTTTGAATTTCTAAGGTAAATTAGTTTCAATGAATTTATTTTTTTAATATAGTAAATTAAATGGAGTTGTGATAAAAATTAAGCCATTACATTTAATTACAACTATTAGTACTACTATAATAAGCACCATTTATGATAACTCCTCCATCATAAGCAGAAACAGGATAGTCATAACATCCAGTGTTATCACAAGTATTTAATGTACACTTATCAACACTATAGGTTCCACTTTCTATTGCTCCACCACAACCTGAAATGGGGTTCCATATTTCATGATACCAGTTTCCTGCTCCATCAAAACAGTAATATTCTAGTAAATCTGAATTGTTTGGTGAAAAACAACCAGATAAATCAGAGGTAACATAATTTTGTGTACAAGTAGGATTATTGTTGTTATTGCTATTGTTAGAATCTTCTTTTCCACATGAAATAATAAAAAACATGATAACAATTAATAATAAATACTTCATAAGATCTCCAATGATTACTTTAATATTATAAGACTATTTTATTCTTAATTCAAGTAATTAGAATTTTAAAATGTATTATTTATCAATATCTATTTATCATAAAGTAAGATAATATCCTTTTCATTTGCATTAATTGCATTTGCAATCACATTACATTTAATAATAAAAAGATAAAAAATATTTCTATTTGTTATTTTATATAATGATTCAAAATTTCCCATTCCTTTTGCAATAATAACATCTGCTTCATTAAATATTTGTTTTGATTCTTCATTTGCATATTTTAAATCATATCCAGGAGTAGGAACACCCGTATCAATTATTGTTGCAAATTTTGGCATATCGCTATTTTTTGCTTCTTTAATGGTAACATCGTTGATTATTGGTTTTCCTCTAACAAAATAAAAAAGTTCAATTTCAAACATAGATTTTAAAACATCTGCTAAAAGAACATCAAGAATATTTTCTCCACAATTATCACCAATAATAACTACTTTTTTTGCTTTTTTAAGTTTTCCTTTTAATTCTAAATAGTTATCAATTTTAAATGGAGTATTAAAAATGTTTTCTAATGTTTCTTTTAGGTTAAATTGTTTTTTTGCCCCGAAATCAATTACATTTCCTACAACTGCAATTTTTAAAGCAGTTAACAATTTATCATTACTTTTACTAATCTTTTCATATAAAAATGGTTTAAAACTTTTAACTTCTTTGATGGCTTCTTTTTTTGCTTTTAATAAAGGGTCTGGATTATTTGTGATATCTTCAATTAATTTATAGGTGTCTTTTGCAATTTGTGGAGCAGTAAAATCAAGTGAATAATTTGGTAAGATTTTAGCTATTTCAAATAAAATTTTTGCTGATGTCTTATCATCTAAATTAAGAAGTTTTGTTGTTTTAAGTGCCTGATTAAAGAGGCATACAAGGCAATCTGGTTTTATATTCATTTTATATACCTAATTTTTTCTAAAATTACTGATCCATATATTTTTAGTTATAATGATTTCATTAAATGGAGTTGTGATAAAAATTTATTAAAATCCCCATAAAATACCAACTGACAAGAAATAATTTTTTATATTACCATTATCAGCTAACATTATTCTGTAATTCCCCTCACCCAAAAAAGAAATATTTGATACTAAGTTTAAAGATGCTCCAACTCCAACTCCAACATGAGGAGATATTCCATCTTTAGCACTTAATTGGATTTGTGTTAATCCACCTGTTCCAAGAGCATAAATAGTTAATGCAGCCAAAGGCACTTTAAATTTTGCAGATATTGAGATATCAGTTGCTACTAAATCAGAACCTAAATAATCAACTCTATAAAGCATAGCTGAAGGAACAATATTAAATGTTGAAATTAATGGAATGTCAACATAAAATCCCCAAATAAGACTGCCGTGGTCTTTTATTACATCTTTTTTTGATATATCTGAATAGTTATATCCTGCAGCAACTCCAAGTTTTACGCCCGAAGAATTATTGCCGGCAAGTAAAGATACAGATAATAACATAGTTAAAATAATTATTAATTTTTTCATGAATTCTCCTACTAATAATTAGTCCATTATAAATTATAAATTAAAAAAATGCAAATTGTAGTTAATATTGTTTTATTTTTTTATTTTCTTAGATGCTTCTTTTACTGATTTCATAATAGGAATATATCCCGTACATCTACACATATTACCTTCAAGAGCTGTTTTAATTTGCATATCTGATGGATTAGGAACTTTATCTAGTAATGCTTTAGCACTCATCAACATTCCAGGGGTACAAAAACCACATTGAATAGCACCATGTTCAACAAATGACTCTTGTAATTCAGGAGCAGATTTCTCTAGGTTTTCTACGGTTTCTATAGTTGCTCCATCAGCTTGAGTAGCCATTACTAAACAAGAATTAACTGCTTCACCATTCATAATTACTGTACAAGCACCACATTCTCCAACTCCACAACCTTCTTTTGTTCCAGTTAAGGCTAAATCTTCTCTAATTAAGTCTAGAAGTCTTAAATTTGATTTTACTTCTAGTGTTCTTTCTTCACCGTTTATATTTATTGTTATTTTATTCATTTTTCCTCTAATATGGTTAATAACGCATCTCTCAACATATTTTTAAAAACAGGTATTTTATATGGAGAAGACCATCTTCCTCCTATTTCTGATTCTAACTTTTCATCAAGCAAAGCAATAACTTTTTCTATTAAATCAGTTGTAAATTCTTTTCCTACTAAAAACTCTTCAAGATTAGTTAATCTTTGAAATTTTGCAAAAACAGACCCAGGCATAATATATACTTCATCAATTTTATTGTTATCATCAAAAGACATCATAGTTGCAATGCTCATTCTTGTGATATTGAGTGCATTTCTTCTTCCTAATTTAAAGAAATATCTATAATACTTTTTGTCTTTAGGAATAGGAATTATTATTTGAGTTAGTATTTCATTTTCTCCAAGAATGTTTTTATATGAACCTAATATAAAATCAGATAATTTTACTATTTTACTACCCTCTGTTGATTCAATTTTAACACTTGCATCATATACAAACAATGAAGGAACTGAGTCTGCACAAGGAGCCGCATTTACTAAGTTTCCACCAATAGTTGCTCTACTTCTAATTTGAGTTGAACCAATTAAAGAAATTCCATCTATGAATAAAGGATAGTGTTTTTGTATAAGTTCATTATCAATTAAAGAGCTAAATGTGCAAGCAGATCCAATAACTATATTTCCATCAATTTCGTTTGTGATTTTTAGTTCTTTAATTTGTGAAATATCTAATAATTCTTTATGATATTTTTCTTTTCTTAGTTGAACTATTACATCTGTACCACCAGAAATAATCCAATGTTTTTTATTGCTCATTATTTCTAGGGCTTCTTTTAAAGTTTTAGCAACTGTAATGTTTATATCACTTACTCTATCTGTTGTTTTTTCAGGAACTGTTTCGCTATTTGATTTGGAATTTATATTTGGTACTTCACATCTTTCTTTAGAAACAACTTCTGATTGCCTAACTTTTTTAACTAAATCTTTACCTAAAAAGACTCTTTCTAGTGTTAAAGGGTTAGCATTATACTTCTTTTTGAGTGCGAATTTAACAGAGTTATTAATCGCAGCTGCCCCAAGTTCTAAAGTTGGTTCTCCTAGCGATTTAGCTCCATAAGGACCATATTTATCTGGATTTTCAACTAAAATAGCATCAATGTTTGGTATATCTTTAATAGTAGGTAATAAATATTCATCAAAATTTTCTGATTTTACTATACCATTTTGAACAGAATAATTTTCTAATAATCCATATCCTATTCCTTGAGCTACTCCACCATAAACTTGACCTTCGGCACCAGTTCTATTGATTACTCTTCCTAGATCATGAGCTGCAACCATATTAAGCATATCTATTTTACCTGTAGATGTATCAACTTGAGTTTCGGCAACTTGACAGCCATAAACATAAGTAAAATAGGCATTCCCTTGACCTGTTTCTTTGTCCCATGAAACATCAGGGGATTTCCACCAACCATAAGCTGAAGTATTAATGCCTTCGTTTAAAGTCATTTGAACAGCATCTGCAAAATTTATTTCTTGTTTTGTTTGTGGGTTAGTGATTTTATTATCAGCCCAAACAAGCTCAGTCATTTCAGTAACGTTAAATGTTTCTTTTATTACACTAAAAATATTAGCTTTTATTTTGTCACAAGCATCTTTAACTGCATTACCACCTGCAATAGTACCTCTTGAGGCAACTGTTGGTCCACCATCTGCAATATTAGCAGTCTGTGATGTTAAAAATTGTATATCTTCCATAGTACAGCCGAGGGTTTCTGCTACAACCATTGCATAAGTTGTTCTTAAGCCTTGACCGTTTTCATTTAGTCCTGTCATAATATATGAGCTACCATCTGCTTGAACTGATACGATTGCACTAGTAGTATCAACTCCTTCAGCACCCAAAGAAGAACCACGGTAACTACATGAAAACCCTATGCCTTTTTTAAATCTTCTTGAAGTTTTATTGTATTTTTCAAATTCTTTTAATTTATTATGATAATCAGCCTTTTCTAAAGCTATATCAATAACCTCCATAAGTGAAACTTTATGTTCTGTTAATGCCTGTCCACTTGCTGTTTTTGAACCTTGTTTAAAACCATTTATCTTTCTAATTTCATAAGGAGTTAAGCCTAACTCGTTAGCTAATTCGTCCATCATTGATTCTTGTGCAAAAATGATTTGTGGACTACCAAATCCTCTAAAGGCAGCTGTATATGGTTTGTTTGTATAGGCTGCTTTAATGTCAGTTTGAACATTTTCTATTTCATAAGGGCCTGTTGCCTGAACTACAGAACGCCAAGTAACAAAAAAGCTTTGTGATGAATATGCTCCACTGTCTGCAACTATATTAATTTTCATAGCTTTGATTTTACCATTTTTATTAACAGCTAATTTATAATTTAAGAAATAAGGATGTCTTTTATATCCTTCTTTCATGGCTTGTTCACGAGTATAAGCTAATTTTACTGGTCTATTTGTTGCTAAACTAAGAGCAACTGCTCTACAAGCCATTACATTAATTATGTCATCTTTACCACCAAAAGAGCCACCCATAGTTGAGCCTATTATATTAACTTGATTTAGTTTTAAATCAGTAAATATAGAAACAACCTTTCTGGTTGTAAATGGATTTTGAATAGAGCCATAAACATCAACTCCTTTAACTTGGTGATTGGGTTCTGCAATAACTACTTCTGGTTCTATAGCTGCATGTTCTTGATATGGAGTTTTATAATCTCTTTCAAAAATAATTTCATCATCTGATGATTCTGCCTTTTCAAAAGCTTCTTCTACATTACCTTTTCTCAAAGGATAATGAACAACTAAATTACTTTTATATTCAGGGTGAATCAATTTAGACTCAGGTTTTAAAGCTTCTCTAGGATCAAATATTCCTTGTTCTTCTTCATATTCTATTTCTATAAGGTCTGCTGCTTTTCTAGCTGTTTCTAATGTTTCAGCTGCGACAATAGCAATTACATCACCTATAAAATGAACAGAGTCTTTTACTATTACATTATGGTCTCTTCTGATTGGACCCACTTTTTTAACAGTAGGTATATCATCATGTAGTAATACACTAACAACACCTTTTAAGTTTTTTGCTTTTGTAGTATCTATTTTTAATATTTTTCCAGCAGGAATATCAGCATGTCTAACTGCTGCATGTAGCATTTTCGGAAGATTAATGTCATCTCCATAAATAGCCTTTCCCGTAACTTTTTCATAGGCATCTAGCCTTTTTACTTTTGTTCCAACAACTTTTTTCATATAGCACCCTAAAAAATGTTGCTTATTTTAACAAGAATAAGAGAGTTAGTCAATACATTTGGTAGGAATTGATTTATTTTATTTTTTACTAAGATATTTTTTCAAGATTGTATTAATAATTTCTACTTTTACAGAACTTTTACTAACAAGATAATAATAAAAATTACAGTACCTATAGTAATAGAAATTGCTTCTAGCTTAGGGTTTTTAAATCTATGAACATAATTACCTCCAAATGTAGAATATGTTTCAGTGGCAAAATAGTTGTCCACATCTTTACCAAAGTCGTTTAAATACTCATCATCCTGACTAGCCATAAATCCCATAGTCCCCGAAATTATGGCATTTTATCTCTCATAACATCTTTTCTTAAGTTACTAAATTAAAAGGATAATAATATCAGAAATAGAACTAGCAAGTAAAGTAAAAATTAAATTTTTTTATCATATCATCATTTTAAATTTATCAATAAGAGGCAGATTTAATTTTCTGAATATGGCAAGATTTGGAAAATATAATGAGAAGAGTTATCCAAATACATTGCTTATGACGGATTTACTTATAAATTTAGCTTTGTTTCTGCTTTGTGTGAAGCAGGTTTTGAAATTATTAGTAAGTTAAGAAAAGACGCAAATTTAAGATATCTTTATAATGGAAAGATAAAATCAGGAAGAGGAAGAAATAAAAAGTATGGTGATAAAATAAATCTTAATACTCCAGAACTTGAAAAGTTTAATAAAGATTATCAAACAGATGAATTAAAACTTTTTGGGATGATTATACAGAAAAAAGATAGAAAAAGAACTATAAACTGTAAGCTTTATGAGAAAAAAGGGAATAAATTAGGAATTAACTAGAGATTTATTACCGAACCATTGTTAATGTAGAAAAATAATATATCTTAAGATCATCAAAGATTAATGTATTAAGTGCTATAACCACTTGAATTAAAAATATTTCCATAAATTATCCTTACTTATTGGAAGTATTTTAAATAGATAATTTTTATATTAAATGAAGTGGATTATAATTTCAGAGCTATTATCAAGGCAAAGTGGAAATAACTAGGATTTGACAAAAAAGATTACTAATGGTATCATTTTTATTT